>JAEUMM010000076.1 GCA_016792645.1 Alphaproteobacteria bacterium
GAACCCAATTGGGATTGGGGAACGCCGGCGCCTTGTCGACATAGACGCGGCCGTCACTAGGGATAGATGACGCATGCGCCAGTGGTGCGAAGGCGCACATTCATCTGCCCTTCATTTCCGGCTCTTCATCATCCTCACAAACATTTCACACGCGGCGTGATCGGCCGTTCGCTACACATGCGTTCCGCAGCGTTTCATCGCCGCAAGGGAGAGACCGACATGAATTCCGCTCGCACAGGGGCCGCGATCTTGATCGGCGCAGGCGCGCTTCTTCTGACCGCCGCGTTCGGCGCGGAGTCGCATGCGGCGCCGGCGACACCGGCCCCGGCGGTTCCGGCGGCGCCGGCCGTCATCGTCTACGATCAGCCGAACTTCAAAGGCGTCTCGCTGACCATCGTGGCGGCGACGCCCGATCTTAGCGCGCGCAATTTCGACAACAAGGTCGCGAGCCTGACCATCTCGGGCGGGGGCGACTGGGTCTTGTGCGAGAACAAGAACTACACGGGGCGCTGCGTGCGCGTGCAAGCGCAAGCGCAGAATCTGAACCTGCTGCAGCTGTCGGGCCGCGTGTCGTCGCTCTACCCTGTCCCCGCAACACCGGCCGCGCCGGCAACGCCTTAGAACGCGACCGTCGGCGCGTGGACCCTGGGTCCCGGACAGTAAGCTTCGCTACGATCGCGTCCCGCGATCGAGCTTCGCTAACTTCCGGGATGACAATGCTTTGTTCTGCGCGGTTTTCCCCAGTGAGGCGATTGCCCGTGCGCGGTCATCCGTCACGGCCGGCGGCTGGGGCGTGATTGTATGGTGGGGCTGGGAACGGAGTTTCGGCTTTGCCTTTGAGCGTCGACCGGCGGCGGGTGGTTTTAGGGATGGCGTCTTTGGCGCTGGCCCCTGCCCTTGCGCGCGCCGAGACGTTGCCGCCGATCGCGCAGGACGTGGCGTTGCTGGGCGCGCCGGACCAGACGCTGGAGATGAAGATCGCGGCCTTGGCCGGCGAGGCGGGGTTGCGCGTCGGCTTTGCCGCCGTCGACTTTTTGAAGGGGCGCACCGCCTTCGTGCGCGGCGGCGAGCTGTTTCCGATGGAGGGCGTGACGAAGCTGCCCATCGCGGTCGCCTATTTGCGCATGGTGCAGCGGGGCGAGGCGCGGCTGGAGACGACGGCGCGCCTTTCCGCCGACGACATCGCCCCGGGCCGTTCGCCGCTGGCTGACCGCTTGCGGCGGCGGCCGACGGCGTTCACCGCGCAGCAGTTGATCGAGCACATGCTGCTGAACGGCGACAGCACGGCGACCGACGCGCTGATGAAGCTGGCCGGCGGGCCGGAGAAGATTCAAGCGACCATCCGTTCGTTCAACATCGAAGGGCTGCGCGTCGACCGGTATGAGCGCGATCTGCTGCCTCAGACGCTGGGGCTTGCCGCCGATCCGTCGTTCGTCGACGCGCGCAAGCTGGATGCCGCCGTCAACGCGCTCAGCGAGGCGAAGCAGCGCGAGGCCTTGGACCGCTTCATGCGCGATCCGCGCGACACGGCAAGCCCGCGCGCGATCGCGACGGTGTTCTTCAAACTGCTGTCGGGGCATCTGATCCAGCCGCGCTTTGCGATGATGGTGCTGGACCTCATGCGGCGCACGAAGACGGGCGAAGACCGTTTGAAGGGCGGGATGCTGTCCGGGTGGACGTTCGCGCATCGCGGCGGCATGAGCCGCACGATGCTGGGCACCACGGGCGTCTTCAACGACGCGGGGCTGGCGCAGAATCCGAAGACGGGCGCGAAGATCGCGATCGTGCTGTTTATCGAAGGCGCGACGATGGCGCCGGAAGAGCTGGCGCGCTTTCACCGCGCGACGGCGCGTGCGGTGCTGCAGGCTTGGGGTTAGGGCGGCGGCGGCGCGTCTTCGAGCTGGAAGCGGATGGGCACACGCACCAGCGCGCCGACCGCGTCCTTGCCGTCTCTCAATTGCGGCGCGGCGCGGTAGAGCGCGAGGATGCGCCGGGCCGCCGCTTCGAACATTGTGTGTTCGGGCGGGTTGATCTCAAAACTCGTGCAGGCGAGCGATAGATCTTCCGCGATGCGGCAGGTCGCGACGACGCGCGCCTGTAGGTCGTTGCGCAACGCTTCGGACGGATAGAGGCGGCTGAGATCGGTGCTTGTCGGCATCTGCGACCAGACCGGCACCGGCTTCGGCGGAAGGCTGGCGAGCGCTTCCACGGGGGGCGCAGGCTCCGCGTGCGTTGCCGCGGCGACGAACAGCGCAACGGCGGCCGCGCTTGCGCGCGCGAATTTGTGCAGTCCCCTCACGCCATTCCCCCCGGTCTTAAGCGCGGCTCGAAGATGCGCGAGGCGCGGGCGAAAGGGAAGATCGGACGCTTGGTTAAGGTCAGTCGCGCGGGAGTTCGCGGATTTCGACGGTGCCGCCGGCTTCGTAGACGGGGTTGCCTTCGAGGAACGTGCGCGCGTCGGCCAGATCCTGCGCGGTGATGCGGATGTAGCCTTCGAGATGCGTCGTCACCGGCGGCGTTGCGCCGGTCTTGCGGGCGCATTCGCCGGCGCCGATCGTGCTGCCGCCTTGGAAGGCGCCCGAGGCGCGCAGGCGTTTGAAGTACGGCTCCCAGTCCTGCGGACCGGGCGCCGCGTCGTCGTGCATCAGGAGGATGTAATCCGGCACCTGCTTAGCGCGGGAGGGCGCGTTCGGCGGGGGTGTATTCGCGTTTTTGGAATTGGGCGACGGCTTCGTAGGTGAGCGCGCCGCGGTGGATGTTGAGGCCCGCCAAGAGATGCGGGTTGTCGCGGCAGGCCTTTGCGTAGCCTTTGTTCGCCAGCGCCATCGTGAAGGGGAGCGTCGCGTTGTTGAGCGCGAAGGTGGACGTGCGCGCGACGGCGCCGGGCATGTTGGCGACGCAGTAGTGGACGACGTCGGCCACCTTGTACGTCGGCTGCGCGTGCGTCGTGGGGCGCGAGGTTTCGGCGCAGCCGCCTTGGTCGATGGCGACGTCGACGATGACGGAGCCCTTCTTCATCCGTTCGACCAGCGCTTTGCTGATCAGCTTCGGCGCGGCGGCGCCGGGCAGCAGGACTGCACCGACGACGAGGTCGGCGCCGAGCACGTATTCTTCGATCGAGTCGATGGTCGAATAGACCGTGTTCAGCATCGCGCCGAATTGTTGGTCGAGTTCGGCGAGGCGCGGCAGGCTGCGGTCGAGGATCGTGACATGAGCTTCGAGGCCCATCGCCATGCGCGCGGCGTTCGCGCCGACGACGCCGCCGCCGATGATGACGACCTTCGCGGCGGGCACGCCGGGGACGCCGCCGAGCAGCATACCGCGGCCGCCCTGCTCCATCTCCAGGCAATGCGCGCCGGCTTGGATCGACATGCGTCCGGCGACTTCGGACATCGGCGCGAGCAGCGGCAGGCCGCCGCGGGCGTCGGTCACCGTCTCGTAGGCGATCGCCACGCAATCGGATTTGATGAGGCCTTCGGTTTGTTCGGGATCGGGGGCGAGGTGCAGGTAGGTGAACAGCAGCTGGCCCGGGCGGAGCATTTTGATTTCGGGTGGCTGGGGCTCTTTCACCTTCACGATCATCTCGGCTTTCGCGAAGACGTCGGCGGCGGTGGGGAGGATCTCGGCGCCGGCGGCGCGGTACATGTCGTCGGTCAGGCCGATCGCGGTGCCGGCGTTCGTCTGCACCACCACCTTGTGGCCGTGTTCGATCAGTTCGCGCACGCTCGAGGGCGTTAGGCCGACGCGGTATTCGTGGACTTTGATTTCCTTCGGGACGCCGACGAGCATGGATTAATTCTCCAATTATGTGAGGCGGCGCAGCACGCGGTCGACGCCTTCGACCAGCCTCTCGATGTGGCTCTGTTCTGCTATGAGTGCGGGGCCCAATGCAATCGTGTCGCCGCCGACGCGCAGCACTATTCCCTCGTCGAAAAAGGCGCGGCGGATGGCCTCGTGACCGCGCTTGCCGGGCTGCCCAAGGGCGGGTTCGATGTCGATGGCTGCTGCAGCGCCGCAATTCCTGATGTCGGCGACGAAGGGCGCGCCTTTGAGGCGATGCACCGCTTCCTCCAACCAGGCTTCGATCTGGCGGCCGCGTTCGAAGAGGTTTTCGTCGCGGTAGACATTTAACGTCGCGAGCGCCGCCGCCGCCGCAACAGGATGTCCGGAATAGGTGTAGCCGTGAAAGAGTTCGATCTGCCAGTCGTCCTTGTGGCTGAAGGCGTCGTAGATCGTTTTGGAGGCGATGACGCCGCCCATGGGGATCGCGCCGTTGGTCACGCCCTTGGCGAAGGTGATCATGTCGGGGGTGACTTTGTAGCGCTCCGCCGCCGTCGCCGTGCCCATGCGGCCGAAGGCGGTGATGACCTCGTCGAAGATCAGCAGGATGCCGTGCTTGTCGCAAATTTGCCGCAGGCGTTGGAGGTAGCCCTTGGGCGGCGGCAGGACGCCGGTCGAGCCCGCCATCGGCTCGACGATGACCGCGGCGATCGTGTCGCCGTGGAGGGCGACGAGGTCTTCCAGCGCGTCGGCGAAGTGCGCGCCGTAGTCGGGGTCGCCTTTGGTGAAAGCTTGCTTCGCGCGGTCGTAGGTTGCGGGCAGATGATCGACGTTGGGCAGCAGCGTGCCGAAGGCCTTGCGGTTGTTCGCGATGCCGCCGACCGACATGCCGCCGAAGTTCGTGCCGTGATAGCCGCGGACGCGGCCGATCAGTTTCGTGCGCTGCGCCTGGCCCTTCGCGCGCCAGTAGGCGAGCGCGATCTTCAACGCGGTGTCGGCGGCCTCGGAGCCTGAGTTGCAGAAGAAGACGTGGTCGAGTGTCGCCGGCGCCATCGCGGCGATGCGGCCGGCGAGTTCGATGACGGTCGGGTGCGCGAACTGAAACGTCGGCGCGAAGTCGAGTTCGTGGATTTGCTTCGCGACCGCCGAGGAAATCTCTTTGCGCCCGTGACCGGCGAGCGAACACCAGAGGCCCGCGAGGCCGTCGAGCAGTTGGCGGCCCTGCGGGTCGTAGTAATACATCCCCTCCCCGCGCGCGATGATGCGCGGCTCGGCCTTGAACTGGCGGTTGGCGGTGTAGGGCAGCCAGAGCGCGGCGAGCGCGTCGGCGTTGGTCTGGGTGGTCATCTCAATCTCACGGATTACGGTCGGAGCGGCTTATAGCCTGCTCGCCCGCCCCGCCCAACTCGTCATGGCCGGGCTTGACCCGGCCACCCAGTGCGCGCACGTCCGTGCGCGCTCACGACTCACGCAAGTCGCCAATAATTTGCGGCGCTCGATGCCTTTCACGGCCGCGCCGACGCGCGGGCA
>JAEUMM010000078.1 GCA_016792645.1 Alphaproteobacteria bacterium
GCGGGTTCGGTCACCGTGTCTTGCAGCGTGATCGGCGGCTTGGGCAAGCGGGCACGATCGACTTTGGTGTTCGCCGTCAGCGGGATCGAGTCGATCGCCAGCGCGTGATACGGGATCATGTGCGCGGGCAGACGCGTGCGCAGCGTCGTCAGAACGGCGTCGATGTTGACGTTGGCCGGCGTGAGATAAGCGACCAGGCGCTTGCCACGGCCCGTCGTGTCGAGGATGACGACGGCGTCGGTCACGCGGTCGTCCTCGCGCAGGCAGGCTTCGATTTCGCCGAGTTCCACGCGCTTGCCGTCGATCTTCACTTGCGTGTCCGAACGGCCGAGGAATTCAAGAAGACCGTCGGGGCGGCGGCGGACGAGATCGCCGGTGCGGTAGAGGCGAACGCCGTTCCTGACAATGAACTTTTCCGCCGTCAGTTCGGGGCGGTTCAGGTAGCCGATGGCGAGGCCTTCGCCGCCGGCGCACAATTCGCCGACTTCACCGTTCGCGACGGCGTTCAGATTCTCGTCGAGGACTTCGATGATCGTGTGTTCGAGCGGTTCGCCGATCGGGACCGAGCCTTCGCCCCAGTCCTTATCGGCGCGGGCGCCGTAATAGGTGATGAGCGTCGTGCATTCGGTCGGCCCATAGGCGTTTACGACCGTCGTTTCAGGCCATGCGGCGAGCGCGCGGCGCACGTGGCTTGGCGACAGGATTTCGCCGCCGGACATGATCTGCTTTAGCGGACCGATGTCGGCGAGTTTGTGGTCGACAAGCAGGTGCAAGATGCCGGGCGTGGTGCAGGTGCTGGTCGGTTTGTGTTTGCGGATGACGGCGACGATGTCGTCCAGCGAATGGTGGTCGCGCTGCGGCACGATCGCAATGCGCGCGCCGTTCAGCAATGCGCCCCAGATCTCCAGCGTGCTGGGGTCGAAGGACAGCGACGTTAGATGCAGAAAGACTTGGTCGGGCGAGAATTTGAAGAAGCGCTGATCGCGCACGAGGTGCAGGATCGCGCGATGCGGAATGATGACGCCCTTCGGCCGGCCGGTCGTGCCGGAGGTGTACATAACGTAGGCGGGATCTTCGCTGCGCGCGCCCGGCAACGGCGTCATCGCGGCGGGTGCGCCTTGTAGCAGGTCGTTGTAGGTGCGGATCTTGTCGGACCCGGCGAAGGTGCGGGACGCAGCGGCGCCGTGCGCGATGATGACCGCGGGCGAACAGTCCTCTGTCATGAACGACAGGCGTTCATCGGTGTAGGCCGGGTCGAACGGCACGTAGGCGGCGCCGGCCTTCAGCACCGCCAGCATTGCGACGATGGTCTCGATCGAGCGTTCCGCCAGCAGCGCCACGCGTTCGCCGCGCGCGACGCCCATCGCCTGCAGCCGCGCCGCGATCTGCGACGACGTCCGTTCCAATTCGCCGAACGTGACTGTGCGGTTGCCGTCGATGAGCGCGATTGCATCGCGCACAGAGGCGGCATGCGCGGCGAAGACGGCGTCAACCGTCGCTCCCCGCGGCACAACATCAGCTCGCAATAGTTGGCCGTCGACCGTACCCGCGGTCGCGACATTCCCCATATGCATCTGCGTTCCCCAAAAGCGCAGTGGGCGAACACTAAGCCGATTTTTCGCCTGGTTTACAGCGTGCAGAAGTTAAAGGCGCGCACACATGCAAACGCGCAACAGAATTAGCGTGCTGCGCACGTCTCGCGCTACCAGAGCGTGTGTTTTTGATAAACGGTCGATCCGCCGACTGTGACATGCGTCTCAATTTGGGACGGGGCAGAGCGATCGCTCTTAGAACCAGAGATCACGGACGCAGCGGCCGTCGCGCGGGAGGTCGTCGAACGTGTCCAGGCCGTCGAAGTGGTCGATGATGAGTTGAGCAACTTCTTCGGGCGGCGCTAGTCGAATATTGACCGCGATGCGGCGACGTCCGTCCGTTTCAAGGCGCAAGCCGCGCCAGCAAATCACGCAAGCGCACGTCGGACAGAAATGGATCTCGAGCGCCGGATCAGCCTTGCCCACGCGCGTATATGCCTTGGTCGGCCCTGAGATTCGGATGCGCTCATTCTCGTAGTCATAGGCCCAGAGCGCGCCATAGCGGCGGCATAGGGTGCAATTGCACGCGGTGACCGGACCTGGGTCGCCCTCGAGCGTCCAATGAACCGCGCCGCAATGACAGGAGCCTGTGAGCATGGCCGCCGCCCTTTCCTTCGCGGCGAGCATCTTTACCGGTTCAAACTGCGCGCTGCCAGGCTGCGGTCCACTTGCTGCCTAAGATCGCCGTAACCAAGATGAGCGATTCCGGTCGCGCGGCCTCCGCCATGCCACAAAGCACGGCGCAGATGCGTGATGCCTCAGATCTCCGCGAGGACCTCCGGATGCGGCGTTATTTGTATGCAGTGGCATTGAGTCTTTTGGCGGTCATGGGAACGGCGCCGGCGCATGCCTGCCGGATGAGGCCCGCATTGGATGTTGGCGATATCAAATACGCCAGTGTCGTTGTGATCGGCAGAGTATCGCATTACGAAATCGTGCTCGATCAAGCTGCCCGGCAAAGGCGCCAGGACCTGCTCGCGCGCTCTCCCGATATGTCACCGGCGCTTCGAAAACTGCTGTCGGAGCAGACGGCGTTCGGGAGCGACTACGCACGCTTCGACGTGCGTGTAGACACGGTTCTCGCCGGACGGGCATCGAAAACGCTCTCTGTCACCTGGAACAATTCTACGTTCGGAGAGCCGGACAAGATGCCCGAAGGGCCGTTCTTGATCGCATTGCTCCCCGGCGCGACTGGCTTGGGTTCCGAAAAGCCCAAGTCTCTCACGGTGTTGCAGTCGCCCTGCTCACTGCCGTTCATTCTTGAGAAGGCGAGCGCCGAAGCCGATGCCGTTCGATCGATTTTGAGAACCACGCCTAAGTAGCGCGTTGAGCGCCGCTTGCTTTATCTCGGTTCATTGCCGGCGAGCGATGGCGGATGGGGTGAGATTCGAACTCACGGTACGTTGCCGTACTCCGCATTTCGAGTGCGGTGCGATAGACCACTCTGCCACCCATCCGTATTCCCGAGGGCGTGGTTTTGAGGGGCGGATGAATAGCTGAGCGTTCGCGCGGGCGCAAGGAATCGAAAG
>JAEUMM010000107.1 GCA_016792645.1 Alphaproteobacteria bacterium
GCGAGCCCCGACACCGACGCCCTGAAGGCAACCGGCCTCGCCGGTAAATGGGCGGTCGACTGCTCAAAGCCGGCAAGCGCAACCAACATCCACTCGGCGTGGACGGAAACCGCGGACGGCCACGTCGTCCTCACCACCGACACCGACAAGAAGGACGACAATCCCTCGACGCTACTTGAACTAAAGCAGATGCCGGACAACCGCGTCCTCTACACCGTCAAATCGGACAGCGACGAAATCGACGTCATTCTGAAGCTGGAAAAGAGCCGCTACCGCCTTTGGTCGTCGAGCCTCGGCGGCCTCGCTGCCGGATACGCGGGCGCCGATGACGTCTACGTGAAGGAAGGAAAAATCCTCGCCAACGGCGAACAAACACCCTGGTACGAAAAATGCGAAAAATAGCGGCCATCGGTTTCGCTACCGCGCTCATCGCGACACCCGCGGTCGCTAGCACCGACACGGACGCGTTCGAGAAATCCGGCCTCACCGGAAAGTGGGCATACGATTGTGCGAAGCCGGCCTCGGAAAAGAACTTCGTCGACACCTGGTCGGTCGTTGACGGCAAGGTCGTGCGCGCGTCGGATCTCGGAAAGCCCGACCCAAAGCCGACCAAAGCCGCCACCTTCGGCGTCGGCAAGACCGGCAGGATCTACTACCAAGCGACGGGAGCCATCGGCGTGTTGACTGTCGAACTCCTCGTCGAGGCGAAGCGCTATCGCCTCTGGTCGTCGGAAGATGTGATGCCGCTGGCGGGCGGCCAAGTCTACGTCGTGGACGGCAAGTCCAAAGATGGCGGCGAAACGCAATGGTACAACAAGTGCGACTAGAGACGGCTTAGCGCCGTCTTCAATGCCTGCGGATAGAGCGTATGCTCTGCCTCCAGTATGCGCGCGCTCAGCGTCGCCTCGGTGTCGTCCGGCAACACCGGCACCTCGGCCTGCGCAATCGATGGCCCCGCATCGAGCTCCGGCACGACGTAATGCACGGTGCAGCCTGACACCTTCACGCCTGCGGCCAACGCCTGCGCCTGCGGCTTCAACCCGCGAAACGCTGGCAGAAGGGAAGGGTGGATGTTGACGATCCGCCCCTCCCACTTGCGCACGAACCCGTCGGAGAGAATGCGCATAAACCCGGCGAGACAAACGAACCCGATATTCGCCTTCGTAAGTTCGTGGTGCAGCTCGGCGTCGTAAGCCTCGCGATCACGATTCTCGCGCCGAAAGCGCACATGATCGACGACAACAGTCGCCACCCCCGCCTCGCGCGCAACGCTCAAACCCGGCGCATCGCCCCGGCTCGAAACAACAAGCACAACCTCACCCGGATAATCCGCCGCCCGCGCCGCCTCGATCAGCGCCTGCATATTGCTGCCGCGTCCGGAGATCAGAATGGCGACCCGCGTGCGTGACGCCACGTTCAGAGGCTCGTGCGCCCGCGATAGCGCACCGTCGGCTCGCCGTTGCCCGCGATCAATTTGCCAATTGCATACACGTGCTCGCCCGCCGCCGTCAGGATGGCGATCGCGTCGTCGGCCTTGTCGGCCGGAACAATAGCGATCATGCCGATGCCGCAATTGAACGTCCGCAGCATCTCGCGCTCATCCACACCACCCGACCGCGCCAGCCATTGAAACAGCGGCGGCAAGGGCCACGCGCCGAGATCGATCTCGATATCGAAATCATCGGGCACAACGCGCGGCGCGTTCTCGGTCAAGCCACCGCCGGTAATATGCGCAAAGCCCTTCACATCGCCCTGGCGGATCAGCGCCAGCGCGCTCTTCACATAAATCCGCGTCGGCGCCAGCAAGGCACGCCCCAACGCTTCGCCTTTCGCGAACGGCGCCGGCGACTCATAGGAAAGGCCGCTCTCCGCTACGATCCGCCGCACAAGCGAAAACCCGTTCGAGTGAACACCCGACGACGTCAGGCCCAACACGACGTCGCCCACGGCCATGTCGCGCCGCGGCAAAACCTGATCGCGCTCGACAGCGCCGATCGCAAACCCCGCAAGGTCATAGTCCCCGCGCGCATACATCCCGGGCATCTCCGCCGTCTCGCCGCCGACCAGCGCACAGCCCGCCTTCCGGCAACCCTCGGCGATCCCCTTCACGACATCGGTCGCCATCGCGACCTCAAGCTTCCCGGTCGCGAAATAGTCGAGGAACAACAGAGGCTCCGCGCCCTGCACGACAATGTCGTTCACCGACATCGCCACGAGGTCGATCCCGACGGTGTCGTGAATCCCCGACTCGATCGCGACCTTGAGCTTCGTCCCCACGCCGTCGGTACCCGCGACCAACAGCGGGTCCTTGAACCCTGCGGCTTTCAGATCGAACAACCCGCCGAACCCACCGAGACTCGCATCCGCCCCCGGCCGCGCCGTAGACTTCGCCAGCGGTTTGATCGCCTCAACCAGCGCATCGCCCGCATCGATATCGACGCCCGCCTGGGCGTAAGTGAGGCCGTTTTTCGGGGTGTTCATGAGCTAAGATGGGGCTCCGACGGATTGGCGCGGACCGCCGCGTTAAAGCAGAACGCGCGGGGAAGTCCAAGGCAGGGGTTGACGCATGAATCTAGAAGCGGTCCTGGCCACCCATCGCTTCGGCTTGGGCGCAGGCAAGCGTGATCTCGACGCGATGCGCGGCGATCCGCGCGGCTGGCTGAAGTCCCA
>JAEUMM010000125.1 GCA_016792645.1 Alphaproteobacteria bacterium
ACCGTATTCACCTCGGGGATGTAGTGCCGCAGCATGTTCTCGATGCCGTTCTTCAACGTCGCCGTCGACGACGGACACCCGGCGCACGAACCGCGCAGGTTGAGGAACACGGTCCCCGACTTGCTCTCAAAGCCGCGAAAAATGATGTCGCCGCCGTCTTGCGCCACGGCCGGACGAATGCGGGTCTCGAGCAGCTCTTTGATCTGGACGACAATCTCTTCGTCCGCCGCGTCGTATTCCTCGCGCGACGCCGTCGACCGCCCCTCGCCTTCGATGACCGGCAACCCTTGCGTAAAATGCTCCATGATCGCACCCAGGATCATGGGCTTAAGCTGCGGCCAGTCGGAGCCCGACTTAGTCACGGTGACGAAGTCCGAACCGAACATCACGCCGGACACGCCCTCGATCTCGAACAGGCGCGTCGCCAGCGGCGATTTCGCGGCCGACTCGCGCGTCGGAAAATCCGCGATCCCCTGGCCAAGAACGTCGCGTCCGGGCAGGAACTTCAGCGTCGCCGGATTGGGCGTTGACTCGGTCTGGATGAACATGGGCTCTCTCGCCTATATAGCGGTGCTTCGAAGGCAAGACATTTGGCGGATGTGAGCGAAAGTCAAGGCAAGCTGAAACTAGGGGCTTTGGCCGATTCCGCCACAGCCCACTTCCTCGCCGACCATCGTGGTGAAGGCCTGACGATCGAGGCGATCGTCGAGGGCTTAGGGACCCGCATGATCAGCGACGGCCTACCCCTGCACCGCGTCGCCGTGAACCTCTCCGACTACCGCCCCGAAGTCATCGGCCGCGCCTACGCCTGGACGCGCGGCAAAGGCATCGAAATCACCGACCGCGCCTATACCCCCAAGCGCAACGAGGCCTATTGGGAAAGTCCCATCAGGATCATCGCCGAAGGCGCCGAAGGCCTGCGCCGACGTTTGGAAGATCCCGGCGCCGTCGTCGACTTCGCGATCACCCGCGAACTGCGCGCGCAGGGCGCAACCGACTACGTCGCCATGGCGCTCGTCTTCTCAGACACGACGCGCCACTTCGTATCCTGGACAACGGATCGCCACGACGGCTTCACGACCGAGGAAGTCACCTTCTTCGACCTGATCCTGCCCCTGATGTGCATGCGCCTCGAACTCGCACATTCCAGGCGCATCACCGAACAGCTGCTCACCACCTATCTGGGCAGCGACGCCACGCGCCGCATCATGTCGGGCAACATCCGCCGCTCGCTCGGCGAAGACATCAACTCGGTGATCTTCTATTGCGACCTGCGCGGCTTCACGCGCCTGACCGACACGCTGCAGCCCAGCGAAGTGATCGGCGTCCTCGGCGAATACTACGACGCCGTCGGCGGCGCGGTCCGCCTGCACGGCGGCGACGTCATCAAAATGATCGGCGACGGCATGATCGCGATCTTCCCCATCACCGACAGCATGGAAGCCGGCCGCGTCGCCCGCGAAGCCCTCGACGCCGCCCGCGAAGCCCGCTTAGCGCTGGAATCCATCCCGCCCGAACGCCTGCCAGACGGCGTCGATCGCCTGGCCGCAGGTTTCGCGCTCCACGTCGGCCAGGTCACCTTCGGCAACATCGGCAGCCGCGACCGCCTGGACTTCACCGTCATCGGCCCCGCGGTGAACGAAGTTTCGCGCATCGAACCGCTGACCAAAGTCCTCGGCCACTCGATCCTGCTGACGGCCGCCTTCGCAAACCTGCAATCCGGCATCGACGTAAAATCGCTGGGCAGCCACGCCCTGCGCGGCGTCCGCGAACCGCGCGAGATCTTCACGCCCGACTAAGCCAGCGCGTCGATTCCCTCGTCGCTCAAACCGCCAGGCACGATCGTCACTGGAATGGGATAGGCTTGCGCCGCCTGCTGCGCGACCATCGAGACCAGCGGCCCCGGCCCTTCGCGCCCCGTGCCTGACGCCAGCACCAGGATCGAGATGTCGGGATCGTCCTTGAGCAGCTTCATCACCACTTCGCCGGGCTTGCCCTCCAGCACCATGACTTCCGGAATGAGGCCTGCGATGTGATTCACTTCGCGCGCCGCGTCGTAGAGCATCTTCTCCGCCTCATCCATGGCTTCCTGGCGCATCGCGTCTTCGACCGAGCGCCAATGCTGGAAGTCGGCAGGCGTCACCACGGTGACCAGCGAGACGACGCCGCCCGTATGCTCCGCGCGCCGGGAGGCGAAACGCAGCGCTTTCTTGTATTCGGGCGACTTGTCGACGACGACCAGAAACTTGCGCCGCCGAGCCGCTGCCGTTGATGTGTCATCGGCCATGGATAGAGCCTGCCACGGTCAGCCGTTAACGCTCAAGAGACGAAGCCGACGACGCGCCTCACCTCGGCCATCACCGGCGCAGCCGTCGCACGCGCCTTCTCCGCACCGTCCCGCAAAATGCGATCGATCTCCGCCGGATCGGCAAGCAACCGTCGCATCTCGCCTGCAATCGGCGACAACTTCGCGACAACCAATTCGGAAAGAGCACCTTTGAACGTCGAAAACTGCGCACCCTTGAATTCGTCCAGCACCGCCTGCTTCGCCTTCTCCGCAAAGGCGGCATAAATCGAAATCAGATTGTCCGCCTCAGGCCGCGCCGCGAGTTCTTCCTCCGCTTCCGGCAGCGGGTGCGGATCGGTCTTCGCCCGCTTGAACTTCTGCGCGATCGTATCCGCATCGTCGGTCAGGTTGATCCGCGAATTATCGGACGGATCCGACTTCGACATCTTCGCCGTCCCGTCGCGCAACGACATCACGCGCGTCGCCGGCCCCGTGATGATTGGCTCCGGCTGCGGGAAGAAATCTGCCACGCCGAAATCGTTGTTGAACTTCTGCGCGATGTCGCGCGCCAACTCCACGTGCTGCTTCTGATCGTCGCCCACCGGCACGTGAGTCGCGCGGTAAGCCAAGATATCCGCCGCCATCAGCACAGGGTAGGTATAGAGCCCGACGCTCATCGCCTCGCGATTCTTACCCGCCTTCTCCTTGAACTGCGTCATCCGGTTGAGCCAGCCCACCCGCGCAACGCAGTTGAAGATCCAAGCGAGCTCCGCGTGCGCCGCCACTTGGCTCTGGTTGAAGATGATCGACCGCGTGGGATCGATACCGCTTGCGATATAGGCGGCGGTCACCTCGCGCGTCGCCTGCGCCAACGCTTTCGGGTCGTGATCGACGGTAATCGCGTGCATGTCGACGACGCAGTAAACGCAGCGATACTGCTGTTGCAGCTTCAGCCAATTGCGGATCGCACCGAGATAATTGCCCAGATGCAGGTTGCCGGTCGGCTGCATGCCGGAGAAAACCAAAGGTTCGTGCGATCCGCTCATCCGAAATCCATATTTCCTAAGTCCCAAAAGGCCGCGCGTTATGCGCCGAACCGCCGCCCTGCCGCAAGCATCAAGGCGTCGCGCGCTTGCGCCGCTGCACCCTGACGCCGCCGTCGCCCAGCGCCTCCAGCATCTTCTCGCGCACCGCCTCGATACGCTGGGGATGCGTGATCTTCAGCCCGAACCCGTCTTTCACATAGAACACGTCGACCGCCCGCTCGCCGTATGTGGCGATCTGCGCCGAATGGATCGTAAGACCCGCCACGAACAACGCCCGCGTCAGATCATGCAGCAAGCCGGGCCGGTCGCGCCCGTTGACCTCGACCACCGTGTAGGTGTCCGACGCGCTGTTGTCGACGAGCACCCGCGGCACCACGCGGAACGCCTCTTCACGACGACGAACATGCCGCGCGTCGATCACCGTCCGCGGCACCACCTCGCCCGACAGCACGCGTGCAATCGTCTCGCGCAAACGTTGGATCCGCCGCACGTCGCCGAACGGCCGTCCGTCCGAATCCTGGATCGAAAACAGGTCCAGCGCCATGCCGTCGGCCGTCGTGAAAATCTTGGCGTCGACGATGCTCGCGCCGCACATCGCAACCGCGCCCGCCAGCTGCGAAAACAGCCCCGGATGGTCGCCGGTATAGATCGAGACCTCCGTGACCGAACGGAACTCATCCGTCTTGGCCGCAAGACTTAAAGACTCGCCCTTTTCGTCCGCATCGCGCATCTGACGCGCCTGCGACTCGTGCGCCGCCGTCTCGAGCGCCAGCCAATAGGCATCGTAGTGCCGTGACAATGCACGCTGTCGCGCCGCCTCCGGCCAAGCGCCGAGCCGCTTCGCCAGCGCCTCTTTCGCTTCGACCACCAACTGCGGCCGCGCGGTCGCGCCGAAGCCGCCAAGCATCTGCGCCTCGGCTTCATAGTAAAGCTGGCGCAACAGCTGCCCCTTCCACCCGTTCCACACGCCGGGGCCCACCGCGCGAATGTCGGCGACCGTCAGACAAAGCAGCAGACGCAAACGCTCCGGCGATTGCACGACCGAAACGAAGTCGCGGATGGTCTTCGGGTCTGAGAGATCGCGCTTCTGCGCGACGTCGCTCATCACCAAATGATAGCGCACCAGCCACGCAACGGTTTCCGTCTCGTCGGGCTTGAGTCCCAACCGCGGACACAGCGCAAGCGCCACCTCCTCGCCCACGACCGAATGATCGCCCTCACGCCCCTTCGCAATGTCGTGGAGTAGAATGGCGACGTAGAGCACCTCGCGCGAAAGCACCTTGTGAATGATCTCGTTCGCGACCGGATGCTCCTCCTTGTACTCGCCGCGCTCGATACGGGAGAGGTGCCCGATCGCCCGTATTAGATGCTCGTCCACCGTGTAGTGGTGGTACATATTGAACTGCATCTTCGCGACGATCCGCCCGAAGTCGGGCACGAACGCGCCGAACACCCCGGCCTCGTTCATGAGGCGCAGCGTCCGTTCCGGATCGCGCCGCGAACACAACGTCTCAAGGAACAGCCGGTTGGCCTCTCGGTCCGCCCGCAACGCATCGTCGATCAGCCCCAGGTTCCGCGTCACGTGCTTCAACGCGTCGGGATGAACGTCGACGCCCTTCTGGTCGGCGACATGGAAGAGCCGAAGGAAGTTCACCGGCTTGGCGCGCAGAACCTCGGGGCCTTCGATGTTCAAGCGGTTCTGCTCGATGAAGAATCCGTCGACATCGACGTTTTTGCGCCCGATGGTCGGAATGATCCGCCCGAACATCGGCCATGGCTTCTTGTGCTGCGCCTCCAAGGTCGCGCAGAAAATGCGCGTGAGATCGCCCACCGTCTTCGCGGTCAAGAAGTACTGCTGCATAAAGCGTTCGACGCCGCGCGTTCGCCCGACATCTTCGAAGCCCAGCCGTTTCGACAGATCGATCTGAACGTCGAACGTCAGCCGCTCTTCCGCGCGCCCCGTCAAGAAATGCAAGTGGCAGCGCACCAGCCAAAGATACTCCTCGGCTTCGGCGAACTGCCTGAATTCGTCCGCCGTCAAGAACCCGGCGCCGACCAGTTCGCTGACATCCTCGACGCGATAGAGATACTTCGCGATCCAGTACAGCGTGTGCAAATCGCGCAAGCCGCCCTTACCGTCCTTGACGTTGGGCTCGACCAGATAGCGGCTCTCGCCAGCCGCCATATGCCGGCGGTGGCGCTCCTCAAGCTTCGCTTCGACGAAGTCGCGACCCGTGCCGGTCACGACCTCTTTCCAGAAACGTTCCTTCAACTTGTCGCAAAGCGGCGCACGCCCGCAAATGAACCGCGCCTCAAGCACGGAGGTGCGGATCGTATAATCCGATTTCGCGAGCCGGATACATTCGTCCAGCGATCGCGTGGCGTGCCCGACCTTCAGTCCCAAATCCCAGAGGACATAGAGCATGAACTCGATCACGCTCTCGCCCCAAGCCGTCTGCTTGTAGGGCAGCACGAACAGCAGATCGATGTCCGATCCCGGCGCCAACGCCGCGCGCCCGTAACCGCCGACGGCGACGACCGCGATGTGCTCGGACTCCGTCGGGTTCTGCGCGTAGAACACGTGCTTGACCGTAAAATCGTAAAGCACGTGGATCAGCGTATCCGTCACGCCCGACAGCACCTTCGCGGTGCCAAGGCCCGTCCCGCCGCTTTCCAAGGTCTCGCGCGTAATCGCGCGCGCCTGCGCAAGCCCGCTCTTAAACAGCGGCAGCGCCGCGGCCCGGAGCTTGGACGTGTCCCCGCCCTGCTCGCGCGCCAGCGCCGTCAGTGCGTTGCGCAACGCGTCGCCGGGTCTACCTTCGTGAATTTCGGGGGGTGCACTCATTCGAGCCGATTCTAACCTCCAGCCGTCACTATGAAGGGTGCCCGCTGCAAATGCGAATGGCACCCCCGCTCAAACCGAAACATCCGTTAGAGCGTTGAATTTCAGGAACTTAACCAAGCATGCTGCAATCGCAGCACCCCCGCCGCCTCAACACGCCGCAGCTTGGCGGTTAGGCCCACGCGAAGCGCTTTCAAGCGCGGCAAAGTGATTGTGTCACCGCATCAGCGCTTCATACCGCTTCAAGCAGTCGGCAGGCCACAACGTCTGCCGCTCGTAGTAGGCCTTGCGCACCGGCACACGGTCGCCGAGCTCGACCCATTTCTGCTTCGTTGAAGTGAAGATGTGGATATCCGGCGGACAAAGATTGGGGGCGTCCAGTGTTCCAACGCGAACGAACGCGACCTTCAGCCCTCCACCCGGATAGTGGCTCCACAGCGCCACATGACAGATCGGACAGCGCACGATCTTCTGCCCCTTGCCGCTGTTCGACGGCGTCTGCACGACGTCTGGCGCGCCTGTCAGGATCTTCACGCGCTCGGTTTCGATCATCGCGTTGAGCGCGAACGCCGACCCTGTCTCGCGCTGACACCACGTGCAATGGCAGCAATGAACGAACATCGGTTTCGTTCTCAGCCGATATCGCACCGCGCGGCAGGTGCAGCCGCCTTCAGCCGGAAATGCGCTTTTCGTCTTTGCCATGGTTCTGC
Organism: Alphaproteobacteria bacterium; assembly: GCA_016792645.1. Lineage (GTDB taxonomy): Bacteria > Pseudomonadota > Alphaproteobacteria > Micropepsales > Micropepsaceae > SZUA-430. The sequence continues at coordinate 6,886 of JAEUMM010000125.1, forward strand.
CTAGTGATCGGAAACGGCGGATCATACCGCGCCGCCCCATCGGCAAACAAAGGGCCGCGACGTGTTCGCGTCGCGGCCCGAAAATGAGAAAACGTAGACGACGCCCCTACTTTTCGATCTTAACCGGCACGTGGCCCTTGCCGCCCCGCGCAGTGACGACGAACAGCAGCACCGACGAGCGCTTGGCCGCCTTCGCCGCTTCGATCGCCAGATTGATGTCCGTCAGCGAGTTCACGTCCGTCGTGCCCACACCGACGATCCGGTCGCCCACGCGCAGGCCCCGGATCGCGGCATCGCCGATCGGATCAATGTCCGTGACCAGCACGCCTTTGACGTCGCCTTTCAGCGCGAACTCGGTCTTCAGCGAATCCGTGATCGTCTGCAGGCCGAGGCCCAGAGACGTCATCTTCGGCCCCGTTGCGGCCGGAATCTCCGCTTCTGCCACGCGATCGCGCTTGGCGACGGTCACGCTGATCGTGAGCGTCTTGCTGTCGCGCCAAATCGTGAAGGTCGCCGTCTGTCCGGCCTGAAGCGCCGCAATCCGACGCGAGAGGTCGCGATTGTCCTTCACCGCCGTGCCGTTGATCTTCAGAACGACGTCGCCACGCTTGATGCCCGCCTTCTCGGCCGGGCTGCCCGGAATGACGTCCGTCACGATCGCGCCGTTCGAATTCGGAAGGCCCAGCGCCGTCGCCGCCTCGTCGCTCAGCGATTCGATCTGCACGCCGAGGAACCCGCGCGTCACCGACCCCGACGATTTCAGATCGTCGACCACGCGGCGCACCGTCGTCGCCGGAATGGCAAAGCCGAGGCCCGCGATACGTTCGCCCGTCGGCGACACATAGCCAAGCGTATTCATGCCGATCACGCGCCCCGACATGTCGAACGTCGGACCGCCGGAGTTGCCGCTGGTGATCGCCGCGTCAAGCTGCAGATAATCCGTGAACTGCGCCGCGCCCACTTCGTCGCGCCCGCGCGCCGAGATGATGCCGGCCGTCACCGTACCGCTGAACCCGAACGGATTGCCGACCGCAAGCACCCAGTCGCCGACGCGCGCGGTCCGGTCGTCGCCGAACCTCACGCTGGGCAGCGGCGGCGCGCCGTCGATCTTCAGGAGCGCGACGTCCGTCGGCTCGTCCGTGCCCACAATGCGTGCTTTGAACTTACGCCCGTCGCCGAAACGAACCTCGACCGACGTCGACCCCTGAATGACGTGGTTGTTGGTGACCACGAATCCGGCGGAATCGATCACAAAGCCAGAGCCGAGGCCCTTCGCGGCGATCAGGCTGACGACCGCGGGCGAGACGCGTTGCACGATGTCGGCGAGGCTCGGAAGCGTCGTGCCGGTGGCGCCCATGATCACCGTGCTGCTCGACCCGACGACGACGGGAACGGCGCCGATCGTCGCCGCGGGCTGCGCCAGCGGCACTGTCGCGCCAGTTGCGGGTGCTTGTGCAGGCTTCTCAGAAGCGGGGTCGGCGGCCAGCCCCGACGTGCCGCTCCAGGCCAGACCGGCAACCGCAAGCGACAGCGCGACACCGGCGCGAACGGCAATACAGTCGAGTGAAGAAGCCGCAGCCATCAAAACGTCCCCCAAAACACTTGGGCGCCCCACCCCATGAGGGACGCCCATCTACCAAGCCGCCACTGTAACGCCGGATTTCGAGGTTTAGAACCGCTCTTGATGCTGCCCACGACATCATCACCGCCGGTGTCGCCGAGAACGCACGGCCGCATACCCGTACGCACAACCTTCAGGCGAAGCCCGTTGCTGAAATTCGCCGGGACGCGGGTATCAATACTTCCGAAACCGGTCCATGACCCACGCACGCCGCCGCGGATCGACGGCATGCTGAACCTCGGACACGAAATGCCGCTTCGCCTCGGCGATCTTGGCGGCCAAGGTTTCCCGCGGCGCATCTTCCGCCTGCATCATGTCGTGGACCGCCTCATACGCGGAAAAAACATAGTCGAGTATGGGCTGGCGCGTCCCGCGAAAGGCCCCCGGCTTTTCCGGATCGCTCGGCCGACGGCCCATATTCGGAAAGAACCATCGGCCTTCGTCGATCAAAGAGGACAAGGCCGTCGCAAGCGCGAGGCCGCGCTCGTTCAGATAAAGCGCGCCGACATTCGGCGACGCACAAATGTGCTGTGCCTCCGACATTGCCGCGACCGTGCGATTGGCCCAGTTCATCACTTGCGAGTCGTTGTTGAACTTCAACGACTCGACGCTCACCCGCGTCTGCCGCGACGTAATGAAGATGTTGAGCAGCAGCGCCAAGACCGAAATCACCGCCGAAACAACCGCAACCCAATCCGAAACTTGCCAGTCCGACACGTTGACTTCGGGCATTGCGGTCTCCGCTCAATCCTTCGCCAGGTCTTTTAGCTCATAAAGCAGCGCCAGCGCATCACGCGGCGACAATTCGTCGACGTTGATCGCCTGCACGCGCGACTGAAGTTTCGTCTCCGCGGCCGCAGGCGCCGACGGCGCCGCCGCGGCGAACAACGGCAGTTCGTCGACCACGGTCTTCGCGCGCCGCCCGCTGTCGCCGCGTTCGAGCGCATGCAGCACCTCTTGCGCGCGCTTCAGAACATCGCCCGGCAAACCGGCCAGCTTCGCCACCTGAATGCCGTAGGACCGATCGGCCGCACCCGGCGCGACCTCGTGCAGAAACACGATCCCGCCCTGCCATTCCTTCACGCGCACCGTGACGTTGGCGACGCCGTCAAGGCGCCCGGCAAGCCCCGTCAACTCGTGATAATGCGTGGCGAAGAGCGCGCGCGATTTGTTGACCCCGTGCAAACGCTCGACCGTTGCCCAAGCGATGGACAAGCCGTCAAAGGTCGCGGTGCCGCGTCCGATCTCATCCAAGATGACGAGCGAGCGTTCCGTCGCCTGGTTCAAGATCGCCGCCGTCTCGACCATCTCGACCATGAACGTCGACCGCCCGCGCGCCAGGTCGTCGGCCGCACCGACGCGGCTGAACAAGCGATCGACGACGCCGATCTCCGCCGACGCCGCCGGCACGAACGATCCCGCCTGCGCCATGATCGCGATCAGCGCGTTCTGCCTGAGAAACGTAGACTTACCGGCCATGTTCGGCCCGGTGACAAGCCACAAACGCCCCGCGCCGCTGCCGGACAAATCGCAATCGTTCGCAACGAAGCCTTGCGCATTGCGCCCAAGCGCGGCCTCGACCACGGGGTGACGTCCGCGCGAAATCTTGAACGCGAGCCCGGCCTTGATCGCAGGCCGCACGAAGTTGCCCTCGACCGCCAATTCGCCGAGCCCCGCCAGCACGTCGATGCGCGCGACCACGCCCGCGACAACACTGATCGCCGCCGCGGCGGCGCGAACCGCCTCCGTCATCTGATCGAACAACGAGAGTTCGATCGCAAGCGCCTCGCCCGCAGCGTCGGCGATACGCGACGCCAATTCGGACAACGCCGTATTCGTAAACCGCTGCGCCTGCGCCGTCGTCTGGCGATGAATGAAACTGCGGCCCGCCTCAGTGGTCTTCAGCTTCTCGGCGTTCGTGACCGTGATCTCGATATGATAGCCCAGCACGTTGTTGTGCCGGACCTTGAGCGACCCGATCCCGGTGTCGGTCTTCAGCCGCGATTCCAAATCGATGATCACGCGCCGCGCGTCGTCGCGCAGCGCACGCGCCTCGTCCAACCGCTGATGCGCACCCGTCGCGACGAACCCACCGTCCCGCGCCAACAACGGCAAGTCGGGCCCAAGCGTCGCCTGTAATCGATCCAGCAACGGCGCCAGCGCGCGCTCTCCCTCCGCGATCAACTGCAGTTCTTGCGTCAACGACGGCGGCAACGTTGTCAGCGCATCACCCTTGCGGGCCACCGCCTCACGCAAGCCGAAAGCCAACATCAACGCATCGCGCACAGCGCCAAGATCACGCGGGCCGCCACGATCGACGCTGAGCCGCCCGAGCGCGCGTCCCATATCCGGCATGCGCCGCAGCACCCCGCGCACCGTGTCGCGCGCCGCCGCATTGCCCACGAAATAAGCGACGCCATCAAGCCGCGCCTCGATCGCCGCAACATCGGTCAGCGGCGCCAAAATCCATTCGCAAAGCTCGCGACCGCCCGGCGACGTCAGCGTCCGGTCGATGGTCGAAAGCAAACTCCCGTTCGCCTCGCCCGCCAACGTCTCGACGATTTCGAGATTGCGCCGCGTCGCCGCATCGATCGTCATGACGTGCGACGGCGCTTCCTGCCGCGGCGGCGACAACG
>JAEUMM010000189.1 GCA_016792645.1 Alphaproteobacteria bacterium
AGTTTCATCACGAGAAGCCGTGGCGCAACATTTTCGATCATGCGAGTCCGGAGCAGTTGGCGTGCTTTGGGGTGCCGCGGCCCGGTGATCCGTACTGGACGGAGATCACGTTGGCGCGCGCGCAGATCAGGTATCCGAACTGGGACCTCACGCCCTATCGCGCGGCGATGGCGTCGCGGCGCTGAATGAGCGACGTGGTCATTGGGCCGGACTATGCGCCGGCGCCGGAGACGCTGGTGCGGGCGGGCGTTCCGGTGGGCGCGATCCATGCGTTTACGATGGACTCGCGCGACAGTGCGATCTATCCGGGCATCCGGCGGCTTGAGAATGAGATCACCAAGCGGCGCGATGCGTTCGGCAATCGGATTGCAGCGGCGGAACACGAGCAGTCCGAAGCCGCGCCCTATACGCGGACGGTTTGGGTTTATGTGCCGGCGCAGTATGTCCCCGGAGCTCCTGCGCCGTTTGTCGTGGTGCAGGATGGGTATCACTATGTGAACCGTGTGCGGCGCGTGCTCGACAATCTGATTGCGGCGAAGCGCGTGCCGGTGATGGTGGCCGTGTTGGTCGACAGCGGCGGCGGCGATGCGCAAGGGTCTCAGCGCGGGTTGGAGTACGACACGCTGTCGGGGCGCTATAGCGACTTCATCGAGACGGAGGTTTTGCCGCGTGTCGCGGCGGCGACCGGCGTGACGTTGACCGACGATCCGAATGGACGCGCGACGATGGGTGTGAGTTCGGGCGCGGCTTGTGCGTTCACGATGGCTTGGTTTCATCCGGAGCGGTACCGGCGTGTGCTGTCGTATTCCGGCACCTATGTGAATCAGCAATCGCCGGTGAGCGCCGTCACGCCGCGCGGGGCGTGGGAGTATCACGCGACGTTGATCCCTGCCGCCGCGCGCAAGCCGTTGCGGATTTGGCTGGAGGTCGGCGAGAAGGATCTGCATCACGACGATCCGGAAGAGACGTGGCACAACTGGCCGCTCGCCAATCAACGGATGGCCGCGGTGCTGGCGGCGAAGGGGTATGCGTATCGCTTCACGCTGTCGCTGGGCGGGCGGCATGCGGATCCGCGCGTGGTGGAGCAGACGTTGCCCGGTGCGCTGGAATGGCTGTGGGAGGATCATCCGCGGTGACGACCGTCCGCGTCGTGTTTATCGCCTGTCATCCCGGAAGCTAGCGCAGCTCGATCGCGCGCGATCGTAGCGGAGCTTGCTGTCCGGGACCCAGGGCCAATGCACCAACGCTTGTGCAACCGACCCTGGGTCCCGGACAGTAAGGTTCGCAAAGGCGTTGCTTTGCAACGCGCTCACCTAACTTCCGGGATGACAATGTGAGGTGCAAACACCTAACGTGCGGGCAACATAGGAGATGACCCATGTCCGCTATTCCTTCGACTGCGCTTCAGCTTCGTTCGACCGTGACCAAGGATGGCGAGCTGCATTTGTCGCTTGCGCGTGTTCCGGTTGTTGATCCGGGGGCGGATGAGGTTTTGGTGCGGGTTGAGGGGACGCCGATTAATCCGTCCGACCTTGGGCTGCTGATCGGGCCGGCTGACATGAAGCAGGCGCGCGTGAGCGGCAAAGGTGAGAGCGCGACCGTGGCCGCGCCGATTGCGCCGCAGTTCATGCGTATGATGGCGCCGCGTGTGGATCAGGCGATGCCGGTCGGCAACGAAGGCGCGGGCGTTGTGGTGAAGGCGGGGTCGTCGCCGGCGGCGCAGGCTTTGCTGGGCAAGACGGTCGCGATGATTGGCGGGGCGATGTATGCGCAGTATCGCACGATCAAAGCCGCCGACATTTTGCTGCTGCATGCGGGCACGACGGCGGCGGAGGGGGCGTCATGCTTTGTCAATCCGCTGACGGCGCTGGGCATGGTCGAGACGATGCGGCGCGAGAACCACACCGCGCTGGTTCATACGGCGGCGGCGTCGAACTTGGGGCAGATGCTGAACAAGATTTGTCTCGCCGATGGCGTGGGGTTGGTCAACATCGTGCGCAGTGCGGAGCAGGAGAAGCTTCTGCGCGGGATCGGGGCGAAGGTTGTTGTCGATTCATCGGCGCCGGGGTTCATGGAGTCGCTGACGAAGGCGTTGGTTGAGACCGGCGCGACGTTGGCGTTCGATGCGATCGGCGGCGGCAAGCTTGCCAATCAGATTCTCGTCGCGATGGAGGCGGCGGCGAACCAGAAGGCGTCCGGGTACAGCCGCTATGGGTCTACGACGTATAAGCAGGTTTACATTTACGGCGGTCTCGATACAGGGCCGACGGAGTTGACGCGGTCGTTTGGCATGGCGTGGGGTGTCGGCGGGTGGTTGCTGACGCCGTTCCTGATGAAGATCGGCGGGGCGGACGTGCAGCGGTTGCGCAAGCGCGTGGCGGATGAGATCAAGACGACGTTCGCCAGTCACTACACGCGCACGATCTCGCTGGCCGAGGCGCTGCAGCTCGATGTGATCAACGCCTACAACAAGCGGGCGACGGGCGAGAAGTTCTTGATCAATCCGAACAAGGATGTGTGAGGTATGACGACGCTGGCGAACCGGCCGAACACGGCGTTGCTGGTCATCGACGTGCAGAACGGCGTGGTGAAGAATGCCTATGCGCGC
>JAEUMM010000190.1 GCA_016792645.1 Alphaproteobacteria bacterium
GATCCTGTTTGACGATCACGTCCCAGAACGGGCGCAGGCTCGTGCGCGTGCGTTGGCTGAACGCGACGGCGCGAGCGGCGGGATCGGCGGTTAAGTCTAACACGTCGGCGAGCGCGTGCGCTTGGATGACGGCCGACGAACAGCCGCGGCCGTACAAAGGGTTCGTGCGCAGGGCTGAATCGCCGACGGCGAAGTAGTTGAGAACGACCGGCGCGCCGTCTTTGACAAAGTGGCGCCAGACGTTGTGGAGATTGCCCATGCCGAAGACCTTGGTCACGCCTTCGGCGCGTGTGGGTTCGATCCAGCGGGCGGCGCCCGGCATTTGGCGGCAGATGCGGTCGAAGGTGTCAGGGTCCATGGCGGCGACGCGCAGCTTCGTTTCGATCTCGGGGACGCAGATGGTGATCGAGAAGTGGCGGTTGTCGCCGATGAAGACGCCGTACTTGATGTAGCCGAGGTCGCCCGCGCCGGGGATCAAGTCGCGTGGCGGTTCTTCTTGGCCCGGCAACAGCCGGTAGTGTCGAGTGAAGTAGAGAATGCCCGCCGGCTTGCTTTCTTCGTCGATCGTGATGCCGTGTTCGCGGAGCCAATCGACGAGGACGGTCGTGCGGCCCGATGCGTCGATGATCAGATCGGCTTTGAACTCTTCCGGTTCGGCGCCTTGGCGCTCGATGGTGAGGCCGGTGACTTTGGGGATCGCGCCGGCCTTGTCGAGCATCAGCGTGCGCACGCCCGCCTCGGTTATGAACCTCACGCCGGGCAGCGATAGGACGTACGCGCGCATCGTGTGTTCAAGCGTCGTGCGTCGCGAGAAGAGGAACGACAGATCGCGGTCGGCCGGGTCGATGCTGTATCCGCCGCGCAGGGCGGGCGGCAGGCCTGCTTCGAAATCGAATTCGCGTGCGCCGGTTTCGCGCAGCATCTTGTGCAGGCGCGGATGGCGGTCGCGGATCAGGCTGACGAGCTTGCCGAGGAAGACATGGCTGTGGCGCAGTTGCGTTACGCCTTTGCGCTCCCAGGTGTCGAAGGCGACTTCGACGTTTTCGGGTGCGGGTGGATCGCGGTCGATCACCACGATCTCGCGGCCCTCGCGCGCGAGGGCCATCGCGGCGCCTAAGCCCGCAATGCCTGCGCCCACCACAGCCACGCGTTCGGCCATGTCGTTAATCCTCGAATAGCGAATGCCCCTAGATGTAGCGGAAATGCGCGGCCTGTCGAGCGTTGCGGAGGTGACGTAGCGTTAGCGCCGTGAATTCGTCATTCTCTCGGACGGGGAGGGTGGCATGCGGACAATTGTAGCGATCATAGCGATGGTCTGGGCGGCGGCTTCCGCTACGGCGGAGGATATCCGCTATACGATCACGCCGCAGGTCGAGAACGGTGCGCTGACCAGCATCGCGGTCGAGATGGTGCTGACCGGCGAAGCGGACGGCGAGACCGTAATCGAGTTGCCCGACGCGTGGGGCGGCAAGAGCGAACTGTGGCGCGGCATTAGCGACTTTCGCGTTTCGGGACAAGGCTTGAAGTTGGACGCGGGCGGAGCGCCGGCGCTGAAAGTGCTGCGCCATGCGCCGCGTGCGACGCTGACCGTTCGCTATCGTGTCATCCCGATGTGGCAGGGCGAACCGGCAGTGACCGGGTCGAACGAGTATCGGCCGGTGATCAGGCCCAACTATTTCCATCTCATCGGCTGGGCGATGATGGCGCGGCCGAAATGGAGTCTCGCGACGACCGCGACGGTGTCGTTCCACGGCATACCTGAAGGGTGGCAGTTGGCGTCGGATCTCGAGCATGGGTCGCTGTCGCTGGCCGACGTGCTTGAGAGCATCAGTGTGGGTGGCGATTTTCGCGTGCTCAAAGCCGGGACGCTGCGTGTGGCGATCCGCGGGACGTGGGCGTTCACCGACGACGACTTCATCAAGCGGCTGCAGCCGATCATTGCGTCGCATCACAAATTTTGGGGCGATCAGCCTGCGCCGTTTCTGGTTACCGTCATTCCGTTGCAGGCGGAGGTCGGCAGCATGTCGCTGGGCGGGACCGGGCTCAACGACGCGTTCGCGTTCTTTGCGACGTCCAATGTCGCGGATCGGCAGCTGACGCGCATCTTGGCGCACGAGCATTTGCACTCCTGGATTCCGCGGCGCGTCGGCATGATGCCGCAAGGCGACGCCGATCCGCTGGAGTATTGGCTGTCGGAGGGGTTCACGGATTTTTACACCTATCGGCTGCTGGTGCGCGAAGGTTTGTGGAGCGTCGAGGAGACGGCTCGCGCCTACAACGACGTCATGTGGGACTACGCATTTTCGCTGGTGCGCAACGCGCCGAACGCGAAGGTCGCAGCGGAATTTTGGCGAGAGCGGGCCATGAATGACTTGCCGTATCAGCGCGGTCTGCTGTTCGCGGCGCTGATCGATGATCGTGTGCGGCGGGCGTCGAACGGGGCGCGCGATCTGGACGATGTCGTGTTGGCGATGAAGCGGGCGGTGGATGGGTTGGGCAAGGGCGCGATTCCTCCGGCTATACGCGGCAACTTCGTCGCGTGGGCGAAGTCGGCTGGTGTCGACGTTCAAGACGACTTGGCGCGTTACATCGAGAAGGGCGAGACGATTGCGTTGCCGGCCGATGCGTTGGCGCCGTGCGGCGTGATCGAAACAAGTTCGGTGGCGGTATTCGATCGTGGTTTCGACGGACGCAAGACAATCCTCAACAACAACATCGTGGTGGGCGTTGATCCCGATGGGCCAGCATTCGCCGCCGGGTTGCGCGATGGGATGCAGATTTTGAGTCTGGACCTGTCGGTGGGGAGGGATTCGCGTGTGCCGCTGACGTACAAGGTGCGCGTTGATGGCGTGACTCGGGAAATCAGCTATCTTCCGGCCGGCAAGCGGAAGGTCACGCTGCAGGAGTTGAAACTGAAGCCGATGTCCGACGATGCGGTGCGAAAGGCTTGCGCTGCCCGGTTCGCAGGCAACGGCTGACGGAGGGGACATCATGCGCATTCTGTTGTGGATCGTCGGCATCATCGCGGTTTTGATCGGAGCGGCGTTTCTGTTCTTGGGCGATCCGGAAGTGCCGCGTGACGTCTTGATGCAGAAGTACGGACAGGCGCCGTCGCAGTTCGTCGATCTGCCGTCCGGGGCGAAGGCGCATTATCGCGATCAGGGGAATGCTGCGGGTCCGGCGTTGGTGCTGCTGCATGGGTCGAATGCGTCGCTGCATACGTGGGAGCCTTGGGTCAAGAATCTCGGCGACGCGTTTCGCGTCGTGACGGTCGACTTGCCTGGACACGGACTCACGATCGCCAAGGCCGATGAGACGTACACGGCGGCGAGCATGGCCGCCTTTGTGGGCGAGTTCACGGCGACCATCGGCGTGGAGCGGTTCGCAGTCGCGGGCAACTCGATGGGCGGTGGTGTGGCGGGGCATGTGGCGATCGCGTTCCCCGCGCGGGTGACGCATTTCATCCCGATCGATTCAGCCGGGCTCATTCCGCCAAATATGCCGGAGCCGCCCGCGTTCTTTTATATCGCGCGCACGCCGGTGCTGCGCGACTTCTTACGCCTCCTTCCGGGGCGGCCGATTGCGGAGGCGACGTTGAAAGCGTCGTTCGTGAATCAGGCGCTGGTGACGCCGGAGATGGTCGACCGGTATTGGGAGCTCAATCGCGGGCCGGGCATCCGGAAGGCGACGCGCGCGCGGTTCTCGATGCCGATTGAATACTGGCAGGGCGAGGACAGGTTCTTTCGCGAGAATTTCCCGAAGCTCACAATTCCGACGCTGATCCTTTGGGGACGGCAGGACAAGTTGATACCGGTCGAGGCGGCCGAACTCTTCAAGCAAGCGATCCCGGGTGCGCGGGCGATCATCTACGATGACGGCGGGCATATTCCGCAGGAGGACTTGGCCGAGCGCAGCGCCGCCGACGTGCGCGCGTTCTTGACGGCGCCCGTCGCAGCGGCACCGCCGGCGCCTTGAGAGGGGGTGGGGCGATGAAGATGCGCTTAGGGCTGGCCGTGGTGGCCATCGCGGCGTTTGCGGCGCAAGCGTCGGCGATGACGGACAACGAGCTGCGCGTGTTGCTTGAGCAGCGGTTCGCGGGCGACAGGACGGGTGCTTGTGTTGTGGCGGCTGTGGTCGAGCAGGGGCGAACGTCGACCGCCTATGTGTGTGCCGATCCGAAGACGGCGCGTCCCTTCGACGGGCGCACGGCCTATGAGATCGGATCGGTGACGAAGACGATGACGGCGGCGCTGCTGGCCGATCTGATCTTGAAAGGCGAAGTCTC
>JAEUMM010000208.1 GCA_016792645.1 Alphaproteobacteria bacterium
CCACAGCACCGTCGACGTCCGCGCCTCGTTCGGAATGTTCTCGCGCAGCCACTTGTGTTCGGTCAGCGGCCAACGCTCGTTGGTGTCGAGTTCGCCGGCGCGATAGCGCTTCAGCGCCGCCAAATCGTCCTCGATCGGATAAAAATAAACCTCGTCGATCTTGACGGTCGCGGCGTCAAAAAACTTAGGGTTTTTCACGAGTTTGACGTGATCGTGCGGCCGCCATTCCGTCAGGAGATAGGGCCCGTTCGACACCATCGTCCCCGGCTTCGTCCAGTCGTTGCCGACCTTCTGCACCAAGGCCCGCGGCAGCGGCGTCGCCGTGTGATGCGTCAAAAGCTGCGGCAGATAGGGGGCAGGGTGGTCCAGTTCGATGACAAGAGTCGACGCGTCCACCGCGCGCACACCCAAGGCCGAAACCGGCAGATCGCCCTTGTTGACCTTCTGCGCGTTCTTGATCGCATAGAGAACGTTCGCGTATTGCGCGGCCGTCTTCGGATCGAGAATGCGCTGGTAGGCGAACACGAAGTCTTCGGCCGACACCGGCACACCGTCCGACCAGGTGTGCGGCCTGATCTTGAACGTCCACGTCAGACCGTCTTCCGACGTCACTGCGTTCTCGGCGGCGCCGAAGATCGGCTGCCCTATGGCGTCCTCCGTGTAGAGGCCGACCAGCATGTCCCCGATAATGTGCGACTCCCACACGCCGGTCGTGCGATGCGGATCAAGGCTATAGGGCTCTGAGCCGTTGCCGCGGTGAAGCACCTTGCCTGCGTCGGCGCTGGCGACGCCGAGCGAGAGCACCAAGGCGGCGAACATCAGCCGGCATAGCGGCCAAACCCGTGAGGGTGAAAATGCCATCGGAAGCGCTCCGCGTTTGCTTATGAAAGCGGCGCGCCTGAAGAATCAGCGCGCCGCCCGGAGGTTACGGAGTTCGTGCGGCTTTAAGAATTCCACCAGCGGTCCCAGGCCGCCGGGTCGAACCACGACCCCAGCCACGACCAGAAACCGCCTTCCGACGCCTGAGCGCCGCCGCCGGGACCGGTGGCGGTGCCGGCCGGGCCGGGTTTGTTCCCAAGATCCATCCACCGGCTCCGGAAGATGATGCGGGGATTCTCCACAAAATTCAGCACATACGGCTTCACAAGCGTGCGCTCGTACTGGTGGAACTGGGGCGCGGCCGGCAGATCGCGGACCAACACGCCATTGGCCTCGCCCAGAAGCTTGGCCCGCTTGGCGCCATCCGGCTCCGCGTCGGCCCGCTTCATCAGCGCGTCGTATTCCGGATTGTTGTAGCCCGGATAATTCTGCTGAACCGTCGTGCTCTCGAACAAATAGAGGAAGTTCTTCGCGTCGCCGTAGTCGAACACCCAGGCCGCATTCGCCGCCTCGTAGTTCTTCGTCTTGAGCGCGTCGTAGTGAATTTTGGGCTCGCCCGGCACCAGCTCCATCGTGACGCCGATCTGGCGCAGCATCGCCTGGATCGCGACCGCCGAGCGTTTCGCGTCGGGATAGTTGATGAAGTTGTAGGTGAATTTCAGCGGATTGTTCGGCCCGTAACCCGCCTCGGCCAGCAATTTCTTGGCGTCTGCAATGCGCTCGGCCATCGGCGTCTTAAAGTATGGAACTTCGGCCGAATACTCGACGCCGGCGAGACCAGGCGGCAGGAACGAACTCGCTTCCTTGCCGTAGGCGCCGAAAAACACCTCTTCGGCGATGGCCTTCCGGTCGATGGTTTCCGCAATCGCACGGCGCACGCGCACGTCGTTGAACGGTTTCTTCGTCATGTTGAACGTGAGGTACGTGATCGACAGGTAGGTAAAGCTGCGTGCCTCGTTCGGAATGTTCTGTTTCAGCCACTTCTGTTCCGTCAGCGGCCAGCGTTCCTGAATGTCGACCTCGCCGGCGCGATAGCGCTTCAGCGCCGCCAAATCGTCCTCGATCGGCAGGAACGTGACGCTGTCGAGCTTGACGTTCGCGGCGTCGTAGAACTTAGGATTCTTGACCAGCGTAACGTGATCGTGCGGCCGCCATGCCTTCAGCATGAACGGGCCGTTCGACACGCTATTGCCGGGCTTCATCCAATCGCTCTTGAATTTCTCGACCACATGCTGGGGCAGGGGATACGTCGTGTAGTGCGTCAGAAGCTGCGGCAGATAGGGCGCCGGATTCTCAAGATCGATGATCAGCGTTTCCGGATTGGGCGCGCTCACGCCGACCTGGTCGACGGGCAGCTTCCCCTTGTTCACCTTCTCGGCGTTCTTGATGGGAAACAGAATCTCGCAATACTCGGCCGCGAATTTCGGATCGAGAATACGGCGGATCGCGAAAACGAAATCGCCCGCGACGACCGGCTTGCCGTCGGACCATGTGTGCGGCCGGATGTGGAACGTCCAGCGCAAACCGTCGGCGGACGTCTCCGCCTTGTCCGCCGCGCCCAAGATCGGTGTCGAGTCCGCAGCCTCTGTATAGAGGCCCAGAAGCATGTCGCCGATGATGTTGTTTTCCCACGTGCCGGTGGCACGGTGCGGATCGAGGCTCTTCGGTTCGCCGGCGTTGCCGCGCACCAGTTCTTTGTCGGCGTAGGCGGGCGCTGCGACTCCGACCGACAACGCGGCCACCAGTCCAAGCAAGAGCCAACCCCTGCGCGCGGCCTTTCGGACGCTCCCTGCGCGGTTCAGCGCGCCGACGAAACTGCTCATTCGATTTGATCTCCCTGAATTCGACCCCACCCAATGGAAAGCCTGGGTTTGTCGCTGTGAATGGTGGCTGAACAGCCGGGAACTGCGGTGTGGCCGCCGATCCTCGCGCCCGTGCCCGTCGGCGAAAATGCTGTTGGGCCGTGCGGGCAAGTCATATAGCCTATTATAGGCTTGGAGCTATGTGGGGCGAGGTTCTCCGGGCCGCACCCAACTGGCCGCCCGGTCACGTTATTGCGAGTACACCATGAGATTCTTTTGGCTTCTTGCGGCGGCTGTTGTGATCGCTGCACCGGCTCAAGCCGATCCCGCGCGCGAAGCGCTGGCTGAGGTCGCGAAATGCTCCGACATTCCGGCCGCGGCTGATCGGCTGCAGTGCTACGACGCCGCCGCGCAGACGGCGAAGACAGCGATGGCGGCGCCGGTTCCGGTGGCTGCGGCTCAGCCTGCGCAAAGCGGTCAAGCTGGGCAAGGCGAAGAAGAGGGCGGTGGCGTCCTCTCTTGGTTCGGTCTCGAACGCCCGGTCACCAAGACGGAAGACTTCGGCAAACCGCCGGTGCCGACCGGTCCGAAGGAGATCAAGCAAATCTCGGCCAGCGTGGTGGAGTTCGCCAAGAACGCCTACGGCCGCTCGATCTTCATCCTCGACAACGGCCAGGTCTGGAAGCAGGTCGACGGCGACACCACCGAAGTGCGCGACCCGTCGAAAAGCGAAACGATGAAGGTCGCGATCGAAACGGGCATGTTCGGCAGCTACACGCTCAAGGTCGAAGGCCGCACCGGCATCGTCAAAGTCCGCCGCGTCAAGTAGCGGTGACGCTTTAACTCGGGAAGTGACAGGCCACCACGTGATTGGCCGCGCCGCCGCGCGGTTCGAGCGCGGGCACTTCCTTCGCGCACTTCGCCTGAGCGATCGGACAACGCGTCCGGAACACGCAGCCTGACGGTGGATTCATCGGCGACGGCAGGTCGCCTTCGATCAGCAACCGCTTCTTGCCGCGCTCCACCGCGGGATCGGGAATAGGCGCCGCCGACAGCAGCGCCTGCGTGTAGGGATGACGCGGCCGCGACAGCAGAACACCGGCCTCCGCCAACTCCATCACCTTGCCCAGATAGAGCACCAGCACGCGATGGCTGACGTGGCGCACGACCGCGAGATCGTGGCTGATGAAGATGAGCGCAACGCCCATCTCCTTCTGCAAATCCGCAAGCAAATTGATGATCTGCGCGCGGATCGAAACGTCGAGCGACGACACCGGCTCGTCCGCCACGATCAGCTTCGGCTTCAAGATCATCGCCCGCGCAATGCCGATGCGCTGGTTCTGCCCGCCCGAAAACTCGTGCGGATAGCGGTTGATCATCAGCGGCAACAGGCCGACCTTGTCCATGATCTCTTGCACGCGCCGCTTGCGCTCGGCCGGCGCAAGGCCCGGTTCGAACGTGTCGAGCGGCTCGGCGATGATGTCGCCCGCCGTCATGCGCGGGTTGAGACTGGCCAGCGGATCCTGAAACACAATCTGCATCTCGCGCCGGAACGGCTTCATCTGCCGGCGCGTGTTGCCCGCGATATTCTTGCCCAGCCACGCGACGCGTCCTGCCGTCGGCTTGATCAACTGCAAGACGGCGCGCCCGATCGTCGACTTGCCGGAGCCGGATTCGCCGACGATGCCCAGCGTCTCGCCCGGATAGACGTCGAACGAAACGCCGTCGACGGCCTTCAGCGACTTCGACGCACCGAGAAGCCCACCCCGCACGGGGAAGTGAACCTTCAGGTCTTTAACCGACAGAAGCGGTTCGCCGGCGCTCATCTGATCACGTCGCCCTTCGCGTCAAAGCCTTTCAGGTGGCACGCTTTCGCGCGCCCCGGCGCAAACGAAATCAGCTTCGGCCGCTCCGCGATGCAGCGGTCGAACACGTAATCGCAGCGCTCCTGGAACGTGCAGCCATGCGGCAGATGCTGAAGATTTGGCGGCTGACCACGGATCGCGGTCAGGCGCTTTTCCTCAGGCTTGTCGAGACGCGGGATCGAGCCGACAAGCCCGCGCGTATAGGGATGCTGCGGATCGTGGAAGATTTCGTCGACCGACGCGGTTTCGCAGAACTCGCCCGCGTACATCACCATCACACGATTGCACAAACCGGCAACGACGCCGAGATCGTGCGTGATCATCACGATCGACATGTTCCCCTGCGCGCGCAACTCCTGCATCAGCTCCAGGATTTGCGCCTGCACGGTGACGTCCAGCGCGGTCGAAGGTTCGTCGGCGATCAAAAGCTCGGGCTCGCAGATCAAAGCCATCGCGATCATCACGCGCTGGCGCATGCCGCCCGAAAACTCATGCGGATACTGATCAAGCCGCCGCTTGGCGTCGGGAATCTTCACCCGGTCCAGCATCTGCACGGCCTTGGCCCGCGCGTCGCGCTCGCTCATGCCTTTGTGCAGAACCAGAACCTCGGTCAGCTGCCGGCTGATTTTCAGATGGGGCGTCAACGACGTCATCGGATCTTGGAAGATCATCGTCATCTTCGATCCGCGGATCTTGTTCAGCTTGTCGGTCTTCATGCCGACCAGCTCTTCGCCCTTGAACTTCGCGCTGCCGGTCGCTTTGCCGTTCCCGGCAAGCAGGCCCATCACGGCCATGAACGTCTGGCTCTTGCCTGATCCGGACTCGCCCACGATGCCGACGCACTCGCCCAGATTGACGTCGAACGAGACCCCGTTGACCGCGCTAACCGGCCCCTCGGGTGTCGAGAAGCGGACGGTCATGTCTTTGACGGAAAGAACGGGCGTCGTCATCGCTCAGCGATCCTTGGGATCGAGGGCGTCGCGCAACCCGTCGCCGATAAAGTTGAAGCAGAACAGCGTGACCACCATGAACACCGCCGGGAAGATCAACATCCACGGATAGGATTCCATCTGGTCCTTGCCGTCGGAGATCAGCACGCCCCACGACGTGAACGGCTCCTGCACGCCAAGCCCCAAGAAGCTCAAGAAGCTCTCGACCAGGATGACCGCCGGCACCGTCAGCGTCACGTAGACGATCACAGGGCCGACGACGTTGGGCAGAATGTGCCGCCGTATGATGGCCCAGTTGGAAACGCCCGCCGCCTCCGCCGCCTCGATGAATTCCTTGCGCCGGATCGACAAGGTTTGCCCTCGAACGATGCGCGCCATGGTCAGCCACTCGACCGCGCCGATGGCGATGAACATCAGAATGAAATTGCGCCCGAAAACGACGACAAGGATGATGACGAAGAAGATGAAGGGCAGGGCGTACATCACATCGACGAACCGCATCATGACGTTGTCGATCCGCCCGCCTAGAAAGCCTGCCGTCGCGCCGTAGAGCACGCCGATAAACAGAGCCACCATCGTCGCGACCAACCCGATCGACAGCGACACGCGCCCGCCCAGCATCACGCGGATGAACAGATCGCGCCCGTTGGCGTCCGTGCCGAACAAGTG
>JAEUMM010000226.1 GCA_016792645.1 Alphaproteobacteria bacterium
GGCGCGAAGAAGAGGTCGCCGATCGCATGCGACGGCTGCATCGACGCGATGACGCCAAGCTTCGCGAAGCGCGGCAAGTCGGCAGGCGAGACGACCTGCGCATGTTCGATCCGCCACCGCAAATCGCGTCCGCCCTTCGCGCCGAACGTTGTCGCAAAGGCGTCGAGCACCAAACGATTGCCACGATCGCCGATCGCATGAACCGCAATCTGCGCCCCCGCGGTTTTGGCGCGCTTGAGATACGCCAGCATGTCCTTCTGCTGCAGAAGAATGAGCCCGCTGCCCGTGGCGTCGCTGTAAGGCGCAAGCAGCGCCGCACCGCGCGACCCCAGCGCGCCGTCGACGTAGAGCTTGACGCCGCGCACGCGCACGCGGCCGGTCTCATCCTGAGACGGACCTGACTTGAGCACCTGCGCCCCACTCGCCGCGTCCAAATAATTGTCGACCCGGATCGGCAGCTCACCCGCCGCCGCCATCGCGTTCAGCATCGCAAGTTCGTCCGCCGCCACGCTCATATTGTGCAAGCCCGTCCAGCCGAGCGAAGCGACGCGCGCAACGCCGCGTTTCAACGCCTCGCGCTTGAACGCCGGCGTCGGCTCAGGCATCTCGTCCTCGACCAAGCTCATCGCGCTGTCGATAAGCATCCCCGTCGCGTCACCCTTGGCGTCGCGCTCGATCCGCCCGCCGGCAGGATTGGGCGTCGCCCGCCCGATGCCGCCAAGTTTCAGCGCCGCGGTATTCGCCACCGCGGCATGCCCATCCGCGCGCACCAAGAACACCGGTCTGTCGGAGACGACGGCGTCGAGATCCGCGCGTGTCGGAAAACGCTTCTCCGGCCAATGCGTCTCGATCCAACCGCGCCCGCTGATCGGACCGGCGGGATGCGCGGCCGCATACGTGGCGACAGCCGTCTGCAGTTCTTTCACGGATCGCACGGCAGCGAGATCAAGCGTCAACTCGCGCACGCCGATCCAAAGAAGATGCGCGTGCGAGTCGACAAAGCCCGGATACGCAAAGGCGCCTTTGAGATCGACAACACGCGCGCCCTTGGCGTGCGCTTTCGCCTCGGCCGCGGAGCCCACGAACGTGATCCGTCCATCCTTGGCGATCAACGCCTCGGCCGTGCCGCCGTTGGCGTCGGTCACGATCATGCCGCCGGACACGACAACCGTGTCGGCCGCAGCGGCCATCGTCGCGGCGAACAACGTCGCGACGACCGCAAGCCCTCGTCCGAATAGCAGCAATTTCGCCTCCGTTATTTCTCCGGCACGGCCGCGCGCGCAAGCGCGTCCGCGGCTTCGTTCAGCTCGTGCCCGTCATGCCCGCGCACCCAGCGCCACGAAATCTTGTGCTTGGCCGCGGCCTCTTCGAGCCGTTGCCACAGATCGATGTTCTTGACCGGCTTCTTGTCCGCCGTCTTCCAGCCGTTCTTCTTCCAGCCGTGCATCCATTTCGTGATGCCGTCCTTGAGATACATGCTGTCCGTATGCAGATGAACCTCGCAAGGGCGCTTCAACGCCTCCAACGCGCCGATCGCGGCCATCAGTTCCATGCGGTTGTTGGTGGTCAGCGTCTCACCGCCCGAAACCTCGCGACGCTCGGTCTTGAACAACAGAATGGCGCCCCAACCGCCAGGCCCCGGATTTCCCGAACACGCGCCGTCGGTATAGATCTCGACGTGGTTCATGCCGGCCATCCATAGGCCTGGGCGTCGGCGGCCGATTGATGAAAGCGAAGCTTGGTAGCGTACTCGAGCGGGTCTTTCACTTTCACCAAAGCCGTATCGTCCCTGTTGATCCAGTCGTAAAGGCGCGTCAGCAGAAAACGCAACGCCGCGCCGCGCGCCAGAACGGGCAGGGCGGCAACCTCCGCCGACGTGAACGGTCTGATCGCGCGGTACGTGCTCAGCAGCGCACGCCCCTTCGTGATGTTGAACGACCCGTCGCCTTCGAAGCACCACGCGTTCAAACACACCGCGACGTCATAGGCGTAGGCGTCGTTGCACGCGAAATAGAAATCGATAAGCCCCGTCAGCTTGCCTTCGCTGAAGAACACATTGTCCGGAAAGAGATCGGCGTGAATGACCCCTGACGGCAATCCGCTCGGCCAATGCTGCTCCAGCCAGCGCAATTCGGAGCCGATCAGCGTCGCCAGTCCCATGCGCACGCCATTCGCCTTCGGCTCGCACTGCTTGACGAGCGTCTTCCAACCGTCGATCGACAACGCGTTCGCGCGCGAAAGCGCATAGTCCGCGCTCGCCAGATGCAGCCGTGCCAGCGCCGCCCCCAACTCCGCACATTGCGCGGCGTCCGGCTTGCGCGGCGATAAACCGGTCAAGAACGTCATCAACGCCGCCGGCCGCCCGTTCAGCGTCCGCCACGTCTTCCCGTCCTTGGCGCGAACGGGAAGAGAGCAGGGCAGACCTTTCGCCGCGAGATGCTCAAGCAGCCCCAAGAAAAACGGCAAATCCGCTTCCCGAACGCGCTTCTCGTAGAGCGTCAGAATGAACGACCCGCGTTCCGTCGACAGGAAGAAATTCGAATTCTCGACGCCCTCCGCGATACCCTTGAACGACAGCACGCGGCCCAACTCGAACGCGCTTAAGAAAGCGCCGAGTTCCGCATCGCTGACATCGGTGTAGACCGCCATGGGGCGGAGATAATGCGGATTCGCCTGCGAAGGCAAACCGCATCAGGAAAGCGCCAACACCTCGCGCAACGCCGCGATCAAGGCCTGGGTGTCGCCCGGTGCAACGTGAGTCACACCGTCCCGCTCGCCAAGCCCGCATGCGCGCGTCGCAATGACCGGCACGCCGGCAGCCAAGGCCGCCAGCAAATGGCGCGGCCTCTCTTCGACGACGGCCGGCTGCACGATCGCGCCGATATCCTTCAGCCACGCATGCGCGCCGTCCTTCGCTGCCGGCCGCACAGTCCGCACGCCGTTCCAAAAGCCCGAATCTTCGAGATCGCTGCCCAGCAACACGACGTCGAGGTCCAGCGCGCGCGCCGCCTCGCGAACCTCATAGGCGCCCTTGCGCGCGATGGTCGGGCCGGGGAACGCAATACGCCGCGGCGCCGGACCGCTGCGCTCGATGCGCGAGACCCGCGGCATCTGCCAATCGATCAGCACCGCTTTGCCCGGATACATGCGCGCGATCTCCGCATGCGGCGTAACGATCCGCGACGCATAGGCCAGCGCCTCCCGCTCGGCCTTCAGCAGCCACGCCGGCGCGCGAAAATCGCCCAGCGTCTTGCGGTCGGGATGCTGCGCAAAGGCGGCGTCAAGCCGCGCCTGCAGCGCCATCATCGGCAAGCGGGTCATCAACACGCTCACCTCGCGCCCGCCCAGATCGCCGTTGCGCCACAGAAAAGGCAGAAGCGATTGCGCGACGTACACCCGCTCGACATCTTCGCTCAGCAGTCGTGCGAGGCTCAGCGCCACACGTTCGGCGCCGTCGAGTTCGGCCTTGCGCCGCCGCGCTCCTTGCCCCGTGGCGCGCAACGTAAACATGCGCTGCAAGGCGGCGGTCGTCGCCGTGCCGATGCGGTCGAAGCCCTTGGTGTCGAAGCGATACCGCGCCAGCCGCCAGCGTTCGCCGTCGATCGGCAAGCCCAATACGTCGTCGCTGGTCCGCGTCTTCGCCACGTAGTCTTTGAACTCGCCCCACGTCTCGTCGATGAGATAGGCGGTCCGCGCCGCCGTCTTCGTCCCGCAGTCGTCGGTCAAACCTTCATGCCGATAACACGTCGTCTCGGTGCACGTACCGCAAGTGTGGGCGGCGCGCGCTTCAGGACTGCGCAATACGGTTGTCACGCGCAAGCCGGGCGCCCGCGCAGGAGCCCCAACCTCGACGATCTCGTCGGGCCGCCGCCGCAAACGCAGCACCAGTTCGTCGCGCTCGACGCGCGCCTCGAGGACCATCGGCGTCTGCGGCCGAAAGCGCAGATCGACGTAGTTCCAAGCGACCGTGGCGTCGCGCCCGACCGCCGCCGCCGATCCCGGCACGATGCGCGAATGCGCATGACGCTCGACGATCTCCGCGCCGCTCTGCAGAGCGATGTCGTACAGCGCATTCGACAATTGGCAGAGCCCGCCGCCCGTGGCCGGCACCAGACAGCCCTGCTGCAGCATGCGCCCTTCGACAAAGCCGCGCCGCCGCGTCGGCTTGCCGACCTGCGCCCAGAAGCTGAACGGCGCATCCGGCGTGATCA
>JAEUMM010000266.1 GCA_016792645.1 Alphaproteobacteria bacterium
TCCAAGTCGCGCTCAAAGCCCAACCGGTCACCTTCGCGCTCAACCCGCGTTTCGCCGAAGGCATGTCGACGTCGCTGAAGGCAGGCCTCGCCGCCCTGCCGGCCGACATCGACGGCGTGCTCGTCTGCCTGGCCGACATGCCCGCAGTCACAACGCACGACATCGGCAAACTCATCGCCGCCTTCAACCCGACCGAAGGCCGCGCCATCATCGTGCCGACCCACCAAGGAAAGCGCGGCAACCCCGTCCTCTTCGCGCAGGGCTTCATCGACGAAATGCGCGAGGCGCAAGGCGACGCCGGCGCGCGCGCGGTGCTTTCCGCCCACGCCGATGCCGTGTATGAGGTCGAGATGCAAGACGCCGGCATCCTCGCCGACGCCGACACACCAGCCGCCTTCGCCGCCATCGAGGCCCAATTCAAATCATGAGCGACGATCTCTACGCCAAAGAACTGCTGCGCTGGGCCGCCGACGCCAGCCGCGCCGGCCACCTCCCCGACCCGAAACGCGCCGCGACGGTGAACAACGCGATGTGCGGCGACAAGGTGACGGTGGAATTCGCGGTCGACCCGACGCACGAAATCACCGACTGCCGCCACGACACAAAGGCCTGCGTCCTGACCCAAGCCTCAGCCTCGATCCTGGCGGCGCATGCGTCCGGCGAATCCGCCGACTCGCTTGCGATCCTAAAGGCCAAGGTCACGAAGATGCTGAAGGAAGGCGCCGACGCGCCTCCCGGCAAATGGTCCGCCTACGGAATATTCGCGCCCGTACGTGAGCACAAGAGCCGCCACACCTGCGTCCTGCTGCCGCTCGAAGCGGCGGAGAAGGCACTAGGGGCCTGACGGCGGCACATACAGCCGATCAATAAACTCACGCGCGGCATCGAACCCGCCGCGATCGAAGATCTCGGTGTGCCCGATGCCCGCCGGCCAAAACCCTTCCTTCGGTTGATTGGCCGCTTCGAACAGCTGTTTCCCCATCGATTGCGGGATCGCGTAATCGTTGTCGCCGTGCATGATCAAAATCGGCGCCGTGACTTTCGCGATCCGCGCCAACGACTCGTACCGATCACTCATCAGCCAAGACACCGGCACGATCGGAAACCGAAACGCCGCAACGTCCGCGGTCGACGTATAAGGCGACTCCAGCACCACGAGCGCCACCTGCCGCTCCGACGCCATCTTGGTCGCGACACCGGTGCCCAGCGACTCGCCGTAGAGCGCAATCTGATTGTCCGCGACGCCCCGCGCGTTCAACCAATCCAGCCCCGCGCGCGCGTCGAGATAAAGCCCGTCCTCGTTCGGCGCCCCATCGCTACCCGAATAGCCCCGATACGCGAGCAAGAACACACCCATCCCCGCATCTTTGAAATGCGCAAGCCGATACCGCTGACTACGCAGCGACCCGCCATTGCCGTGAAAGATCGCAACCGTCGGCCGCCCCGCAGGCGCCGGCCAATACCACCCATAAACCTTGAGTCCATCGGAGGTCTTGAGTTCAACCTCCTGCACGCCGGCGAGCATCTCATAAGACGACGGCTGCACGTGCCGGATCTGCTCGGGGAAATACATCATGTCGCGCTGATAAACGTACATGAACCCGACGATGGCGACGTACACCAACGCAACGCCGATCAAGACTCTCTGAATCAACCACATGGCTCTGTCCTAAGAGCGCTTACCGATCCACGCCGAGCGCGACGAAAGAGTCAGCGTGTCGCCGTTCCGCGCCACATCTCCGACGTCGAGCATCGGTTGAACCGGCCCGCTCAGCGCAAATGATGCACTGGATGGAGACAAATTGAAGACACAAACGATGTGATCACCGCCATGTGTTCGCTCGAACGCCAACACCTTGTCGGTCGCAGCCAGCACCCGCATATCGCCCAGAGCCAACGCCGGCTGCGCCTTGCGCAAGCCGACCAAAGCCCGCGCAAACCAAAGGACCGAGCCCTTGTCCTGCTCCTGCTTGTTCGCCGCCAACGCAGCATGCGCCGGGGCAACAGGCAGCCACGGCTCGCCATACGAAAAGCCCAGGTTCGGCTTACCCGCGACCCACGGCATCGGCGTCCGGCACGGGTCGCGCCCCTTCGAATAGGGGAAGTAGAGTTCGCCCACCGGATCGCGGATTTGATTCCGCTCGATCGGCCCATCGGGCAACCCCAATTCCTCGCCCTGATAGAGCAGCACCGTCCCTTTGAGCGTCATCAGCAACGTCAGCGCCAACTTCGCCAGCGCCGGATCGGCCTCCATCGTGCGCCCATAGCGCGTGACGGTGCGCGGCACGTCGTGGTTCGAGAACGTCACGCACGGCCACAAGCCGTCGATCTCGCCCAGGAACGCGTAGTGCTTCGCGAACACGTCCGGCTTGAACGTCCGATCCTCAAGGAAGGTGAACGTATAACCCGTGTGCAATCCATGCTTCGCGCCGGCGAAGTGGCCCAGCAATCCCGGCTCTTCCGAAAATTCGCCGAACACGAAACGGTTGTCGTACGCATCGACGACGGTGCGGATCTGATCAAGCACCGTCCGGTTCTCAGGCAAATTGCTGTCGCGAATGCGCCGCTGCAAATTCGGCGCATGCGCCCAGTGATGCGCGGTGCGATCCGCGATCGGTACGGCGGGATTGTCCCGCTGCTCGGCGTCATGAAGAAAACTGTTCGCGACGTCGAGACGGAACCCATCGACGCCGCGATCGAGCCAAAATTTCAGCACATCGAGCGCCGCCGCCAACGCTTCCGGATTATGCAGATTGACCTTGGGCTGCTGCTTCAAGAATTTGTGGAAGTAATACTGCCGCCTGAGCGGATGATACGACCACGCCGGCCCGCCGAAGACCGAGAGCCAATTGTTCGGCGGCGTCCCATCCTCGCGCGGATCGGCCCACACATACCAATCGGCCTTCGCGTTCTCGCGCGATTTCAGCGACTCGATAAACCACGGATGCTGATCGCTCGTATGGCTCAGCACTTCGTCGAGAATGACTTTGAGCCCGCGCCGATGCGCCTCGGCGATCAGCCTCTCGAACCCCGCCATCGTGCCCAGCGAGGGTTCAACGCCGTTGAAGTCGGCAACGTCATAACCGAAATCGCGATTGGGCGAGGGATGGATCGGCGACAACCAAATCGCATCCACCCCCAGCGCCGCGATGTAATCGAGCTTCCCCTCGATCCCCTTGAGATCGCCGACGCCGTCACCATCGCTGTCGCAAAACGACCGCGGATAAATCTGATAAACAACCGCGCCCTGCCACCACGGCGTCATGACGCAAAACTACAGCCGGTCGATACGCTCAATCACGCGCGA
>JAEUMM010000280.1 GCA_016792645.1 Alphaproteobacteria bacterium
GCCCACGAACACGACGTGGTTCGAGGCTTCGTACCGGCGGTCCACGTCGTAGTTGAGAGATTTGGTTGTCTTCGCCCACTCGCGAAGATGCGCAAGAATCTCCGAGCGCCCTCTCCACACGAACGGTCCGCCGATGCCCGGAACAGTGGCGGAGGTCGGATCGTTGAAGACGGCGTCCTCGGCGTAGAGGTGCGCGAGCGCGGCGGTGTCAAGCTTTGCGTAAGCATCGAGATAGGCGTTGGCGTGCGCAATGACGGCGGCGTTTCCGTGCGGCTGAGGCGCATCGGCGCGGGCGACCGTCAATGACAAGAGCAAGAGGAAAACCGGCTTGAGTTTGATCATGTGATCGCGACTAACACGGGCATCGGCGTCGCAACAAGCAGGCGACCTTCGGATCGCGCGAATGTGAGCATTCGTCCAGGCCAGATGCGTCACTTCACCAAGTCGTTATTGCCCTACGGCGGCGCGGCGCATCACGCAGCCAGTTTCTGCAGTGCCATTGTTCCGAAGCGCGTGTTTGCGCGTTAGTGTACGAACGTTTGCTGTGACGCCGCACGTGGCACCGGTTTCATCCTCGCTGATGCCGCTGAACAAAGCGCGCGCTCCTCGTAACTCAGCCAGGCCGCTAAAGGTTTGTGCCGGCGGACCGGCGCGCATACGTCTGGACGGGCGAGCGGCGCGGCGCTGCCCCTAAGCGGCACTACGCTGTCGCCGGCATGAGCCCTGCCGCGGTCAGGCGCTCGATGATGATGGGCCACAGCGATGCAGGAATATCGGGCATTGGCGGGTGGCTCGTAAAGACGTGCGAGTCGCTCAGCACGCGGTCGCCTTGGCGGATGATGAAGCCCTCGTAGTCCTTGGCGGCGACCTGATTGCAGATCTCCGTGTATCGGTGGAGACCGCCCGCATAGGGCATGAACATGCGGGGCTTGCCCGGCACGTTTGCGCCCATGTACCAGCTGTTCGCCTGAGGCAGCAATGTCGGGGTCACCGCTTCGGCCACGTGGCGGCACCAAGCAGCTTCGGCCTCGGCGCTCGCCTCGATACTCGTTTGTTGGTGCCGGCTTAGCGACACCAGACAATCGGCGATCCATTCGACGTGCTGTTCGATGGAGTTGATCATGTTGGTCAGGACCGACGGGCTGCCCGGCCCGGTGATCGTGAACATGTTCGGGAAGCCCGCCACCATCAGACCCAGATAGGTGCGCGGTCCCTCGGCCCAATGATCCTTGATCCGCCGCCCGCCCACGCCGCGCAGATCGATGCGGTCGATCGCGCCGGTCATCGCATCGAAGCCCGTGGCGAGCACGACGGCGTCGAAATCGTACTGCCGCGCGCTGGTCGCGATGCCCTGCGCGTTGAAGGCTTTCAAGGGCGTCGCGCGCAGGTCGACCAACTCGACATTGGGCCGGTTGAAGGTCGCGTAGTATCCCGTGTCGACACACGGCCGCTTGGTGCCGAAGGGATGATCCTTGGGTGTCAGCAGATCGGCGACGGCGGGGTCGGCAACCTGCGCGCGGATCTTTTCGGCGATGAAGTCTTGGACGATGCGATTGGCGGCCGGGTCGATCCCGGTGTCGGCGAACGCACCGAGAATGCGAAATCCGCCCCACGCCCAGCGGCGTTCAAGTTCGGCGCGAACCGCGTCCGGCGCCGTCTCGGTGGCGAGCGTGGTCGCGTTGGCTTCGTTCTGAAAGCCCCCGCCCGTATCCTTCGACGCCGCACGATAGGCGCGGGGGTCTTTGGACCAGGCTTCAAAATCCGCGTGCGGGATGGGGCCGTTGTGGGCCGGCATCGAATAGTTGGGTGTACGCTGAAACACCGTCAGATGCGCAGCCTCAGCTGCGATAACCGGAATCGACTGGATCGCCGAAGAGCCCGTGCCAATAATCCCCACGCGCTGCCCCGAGAAATCCACGCCCTCATGCGGCCAGCGCGAGGTCCGGTAGATCGGCCCCTTGAATGTGTCCAAGCCCGGGAAGGTCACATCGGTCGGAATCGACAAGCATCCGGTCGCGAGGATCAAGTGACGGCAGTCGGTCCGCGCGCCCCTGTCGGTCTCGACCCGCCACAATTGCGCCGCCTCGTCCCAATGTGCCGCCGTGACGCGTGTGTCGAAGCGGATGTCGCGCTTCAGGTCGAAGCGGTCCGCCACGTGCTCGGCATAGCGCAGCAATTCGGCCTGCGGCGCATAGCGTTCCGACCAGCGCCATTCCGATTCCAAGCGCTCGTCGAAGCCGAAACTGTATTCCAGGCTCTGAATATCGACGCGCGCGCCCGGATAGCGGTTCCAGTACCACGTGCCGCCGACGCCGCTGCCAGCTTCGACCACCTTCGCGTTCATGCCCTGCCCGCGCAGCTTGTGCAGCATATACATGCCCGCAAAGCCCGCCCCGACGATCAGGGCGTCGATCGGTTGGGTGTCCGAAGACCTATGCGCGGCGGAATTGACCATGGGTTTTCCCGTTTAGTGAGTTGCTCTGCACTTCGGACGCACAGGATAGGCCCACGTCGAGCATTTCCCGCAATAGTCAAGCAGGTCTTGGTGAGTGTCTGCAACGGGCCAACAACGGCCTGTTGGCCAAATCATTGCCGACGACGGGAGAGGTCCCCAGTCTGGAAACTCGCGCTGACGAATCTGCGACCCGCTGATTAAGGCTCACAGAGCGCACTCGCATCGATAGACCTCAGAGCAACGCCGCGTGGGTCGCACCTCATTGACGATGGCGACCGGACAAAAATGTGCAGAACGACGACCCCCACGCGGCCGAAATGGCTGGCAATTCGCCACGCGCCATCCGAGAGAGCCGGGCGCGTACGTATGAGTGGCTGTGTGCGCGGTCGGGACCTCACCCTGCTCTTTAGATAACAGCGACTATGTTCCCTGTTCTGTGCCAATTTACAGCGTTAGCCAACCGTGCGCGATCCGGTACCTGTGCCCTTATCGAAATTGTCTGCCGATAGAGTATGCCTCCTTCATGCCGACCAATCGACAAGGGACGTTATGACACCCGACCCATCTCTGTTTCTAGCTGTCGCGCAGATCGCGGGAATTTTTGTTGGGTTCGGTGGCTTAATCGGCTCGCTCGGCGATTTTCACGCGCGAACGGAAGCTGCAAAGCTTTTGCAATCGGTGGTGGCCATGAGCCTCGGCGTGATGACGGCGGCGCTGATCCCCGCAACGCTTATTCAGTTTCAACCCGACCCGCAGGTGCTATGGCAAGTTTCAAGCGGCATCTACATCTTGCTTATCTGGGGCGGCGGCGCGTTGGTGGTGTTGATCAATACCGAATTCCGCGATTGGTTTCGCGCGCATGCCAAGCGCGCGCCATATTTCGCCTTGTTGTTCTGGGTCGGTTTGGAAGTTCCAATACAGGTTTCGTTATTCTTGGCTTTGTTCGATGTTGTCCCAGCGTGGTCGGAAGGGTTTTTCGTCACGGCCCTGATGTTTAATCTGTTTCAACCGGCGACGTTGTTGACGCGATTCTTGTTCGAAAAGCCGAAGGACTAAGCGCCGCAGCACACATCGCCGCAAACACGCCAGCGGCGGGATCCCAGGCTCCTGCGTGCGATCGCAGCGCCGCTTGGGATTGGCCGGTGTCCCTGCGTAGCATGACCCCGAACGCGCACCCTCAAGCTCGGAAAACTCGCGACTCATTGTGGTTCTCAACGTCACCGGATACTCCGCGCGCACCGAGGCTGCGAGGACAGCGGCGGAGTTGGCGGCGCTGCGCAAGTGATCGAAGGGGCCGCCATGCAGCACGGCGGCCTCGTCAGCGTTGCTTCGATTTCGGCTTTGCCGCCGACGCCGTTGAGGGGGCGCACGATCAGGTCCGCGATACGCTTCCACTTGCGTTGCGCCGCGCCCATGCCGTCTCCCCAACGCAACCGACCCTGCCCGGCCGGCGGATTTATGCTAGTCATGTCTGCACGTGAATCCCGACGCAAGGATTTCAAGATGACCGACCAACCGCGCCTAGCGCCTTCCGCTGTCAATATTCTCGCAAAGCTGACAGCGTTCGTCGCATCGCTTTCACCGCGTCAAAAACTGATCGGCGCCGGGGCCGTAGGTGTCATCTTTCTGGCACTCATGTGGTCTGGCGGCGGAGGACGCGACATCACCATCAACGGATATCGCTTGAGCGAACAAGAACTCGCCTATCTCGACGCCGTTGCGGGCGCGCAGGTGCCGAACGGAAACTACTGGCTCGATCCGCAGTCCATGGCCTGGGGCGTCGTCGGCAATCCGCAACCGATGGGCGTTGTCGGTGGCGGCACCCAACCGTCCCAAGGCCAATCACCGCATTGGGCTGACGTCGGCCAGAACTATCGCGGGCCATTTGGCGACTACATGAGCGACGGCAAGTGTTCAGCCGTGAACGGCATCATGGTCGGAGATTGTTAGCTGGCACGGCGGTCGTCATCGGAGCAAAACGGACGAGTGATGGCTGAGATTGTACCGAGCGAGGAGTTGCGGGCATTCTTGCTGCGGCTCTACGCGGCCATGAGCGACAACGACGTCGATGCCGTGCGCGAGATGTACTCGACGAGCGCGTGTCTGCTGAATATCGGAACCGATCCCGACGAGTGGTGGACAGGACCTGAGGGCACCGAGGTCATGCTCCGGCAAAATGCGGAGTTGGGGGGAATTCAATTGCTGTCGGGCGCGCCTGTTGCCTACTGCATCGGAAACGTCGGGTGGATCGCCGACCGGCCGCGCTTGTTATTGCCGACGGGCGCCGAGGTCAGCGTGCGTATCACGCTCGTGCTGGCTATCGAGCGGGGACATTGGCGGATCGTGCAATGGCATGGCTCCATCGGCCAGAAGGACGAATTGGCGTTCGGACGGTCGCTGACCAAGAACATCGACCATATCGAGCGTAGCGTCCGGGTCGAACGGCCGGACGTCCGGCCGGCTTCAGCGCCGGATGGCACGGTGACCGTTGCGTTCACCGACATTGAGTCTTCATCGGTCTTGCTCGATCGTTTGGGCGATGCCGCGTTCATGCGGGTGCTCGACTGGCACGATCGCATTGTGCGCGAGGCGGCCGAGCAACAGAGCGGCTTCGTTGTGAAGTCGCAGGGTGACGGCTTCATGCTGGCGTTTCCTTCGGCTGCTTTGGCCTTGCGGGCGAGCCTTGTGATGCGCGAACGGATCGAAGCAGGGTTCGAAGGACTGCCGGTTCGCATTCGTGTGGGCCTGCACTCCGGCGAGGCGATAAAGCGCAGTGACGACTTCTATGGGCGAACGGTCGTCATCGCCGCGCGCGTCGGGGGGCTGGCGCTGGGCGGCGAGATCTTGGCGTCCGATCTCGTTTACGCGCTGGCGCGAGGGCTCGGCATCTTCACGTTCGGTCCGCCGCGGTCCGCCGCGTTGAAAGGACTCGACGGCTCCTTCGACTTGTATCCGGTGCTGGCCTGATCTGGGCACGGCGCAACGGACGACTTGGCTTGCTTCACGTGATCGGTCAACCCAATACGGCGCGCGGGCATTGCCGTACATCGCCGAAGGCCGTCGCTGGGATCGCGCATCCCCGGCGATCGAGGCCCCTGCTCGATTGACGCCGCTAGCGCAACGCAAATCCGCTGGCACTGGAAAGCAGCTTTTGGCCGGTGGTTAGACTAATCATAATTCGCGCGTCGCCGTCGACGACTTCGTGGCCTGGAAGCCCGTGAACCAATCGGTGTGGACGCAAGATGGTGCGCCATATGGTGGGAAAATCCCGGCCTTCGCGATGGGCCTGCTCGCACGCTTCTAGCAGCTGCTGAGGCATATCGATCCCGCCCGACACGTACACAAATGCAATCTACGGCATCCAACCCGGCGGGCCCGAGGTCGCCGAAAGCGGTCAGTTGTTGCGTCTCACCTCCTGCCGCGCGATCGCCGGCGTTACAGGTGTGTCATGCGGTGTAACGCAAACACGATCGAATTGACCGTCACTGTCCGGCCAGCAGTGGAAATCGAGCCCTTCGACGGGAATTCGCCAAAGACGATGTCCCGGATAACGTTCTCTGGTGACCGCACCCCTGTCTCGAGCTAGCGTGCGCTCAGTTAAGGAGACGGGGATGACGTACAAAGGCGAATGTTTCTGCGGCGCAGTGAAGATTGAAGTCACTGGCGAGCCGGAAGGTATGGGCTATTGCCACTGCCGCTCCTGCCGCTCATGGTCAGGTGGGCCGGTGAACGCATTCACGTTGTGGAAACCGGAGAGTGTCCGGGTCATCGCCGGCACGGAACACGTGGCGACCTACAGCAAGACGCCCGTGAGCGATCGAAAGTACTGCTCCAAGTGCGGCGGCCATCTCATGACCAACCATCCGGGACTTGGCGTGGTCGATGTCTTCTCGGCCACCTTGCCGACGCTTGCGTTCAAACCCGGCCTGCACATCAATTATGCGGAGACCGTTTTGCGGATGAAGGACGGTCTACCGAAGTTCAAGGACTTTCCCGGTGCGTTTGGTGGCTCCGACGAGCACGTAGCCGAATAGCGGCGCCGCTGACGTCCAGGCAACACGCGCGCTCTCGCTCAGGGCTGAGGCGACTGCGTTGAGAGAAATGACGCCACCGGTGCAAACTTGGCCGGCTGCGTCGGCGCGAGCCGTTGCATTCGTCGACGGAAGGCGCGTCATTTTTTGCTGGATTTTTTCGGCGCTTTCTGCGATATTCGGCGCTGCTAAAACGTATCGTGAGAAGTCGCGCCCGGGGTTCGATGCCCCGGCTTTTTTGTGCCCGGAGCGATGGGCGCGTGACCGTGACACGCGCGGCGGTGCGCGAAGCCTCGGCCACCAGAGACCGGATTTGTCGCACAATGCGGGACAGCGATGTGGGACACGCAACACCTGTGCCGCATGTCAACCTTCAAACCGCATAACTCCGCCAGTTCCAGCCGTTTCGAAAGCCGCTTAGGAGGACGACAGGATGCCCGCGCGTCGCAGACTGTCCGCCGAAGCGGTCAGCGCTTTTTTCGCCGCACTTGAACACGGCGAACCCGTGTCCCGCGCCGCCGGTTGCTCGCGGCAGGCATTCTACCGACGCCGCGTCAAAGACCTGGCTTTCGACCAACGCTGGCGGGAGGCGGATGCTGCGCTGCGAGCGAAGAGGACCAAGGAGCAACCGCGCTCGCGCAAAGGCTTCACCTTGCCGATCTTTTTCCCCCGCGGGCGCACCGGTCATAGGAAGACGTTGTCAGACGGCATGCTGCTGGCGCGCCTTAAGACTCTTCGGCCCGCCTATCGCGAGTGAACGTGATGATCTTCCGCCCATGGACCACCGAGAGGTTGGGCTTCGACGAGCATCAATAAATCGGTGGAGGTAGGCGCTGAGGCGTTGAGGTTCAGCCCGCTTGTCATCCGGATGCCGCTCGCGCGCGACTGCAACACCAAGCATACGGCGACCGTGACCTACGAGCCCGACGTGTTGAGCAACCCGACCCTTCTCATCATGGCGCTGGGTGCGATCACGCCAACGTCCAGGCGCCGGGCGTGGTCACGTTCGCCAACCTGCCCTACACGAACTCGACGCGGATCCTGCGCATCGGCTATGTGGGCCTGGAGGTCGAGCGCGAGGGGATCAGGGACTCGGTCGGGATGCGGTGTCGATGGATTGAGAAGCGCCGCTTCGCTTGGGGCGTGTTGCCGATCAGGACCAAGGCCACAAGTCGGGCCCCGGCGCCATTCGGCGACCGGGGTTTTGACGAAACACAATGTCAATTGCGATCGCCGTCGCGGCGCCAGTCTTTGCGACGGCCGTTGCGCCAATCGCGGCGATTGCGGTCACGATCCCGGTCGCGGCGTATGTCGAAATACTTGTCACGGTGGCGCTGACGGAACCAGTCTCGCTCATTATCATTGCGCCAGCGATGCCAGCGACGATCCCGGTCGTAGTAGCCGTCCTCATAACCGAGAACCGCAATGCCGAGTAAGACCTCGAACAAGTCGCCGGCGTCTGGCCTATCATAGCGTCCGTTGTAGCCATTATAGTTTCTGTCGCAGTAGCCCTGCGGCACGACCCTCCCGCCGTACCGGTTGCAGGTCGTAGGCGTCGAGTTGAAATATTGGCCGTCGTTGAAGCAGCAGGGCTTCGTGTCTGCGCTCGCTGGTGCGGCGGATGCAAACGCGACGATGCACGATGCGCCGAGAAGCGAAATCAGTTTTCCGGTGATATTCATGAGCAAGTCGCTCCCTTGAATTCGTGAGTGGCGGCCATCCAACGCGCCTGCGGCGAACGGCAAGATCGGCCCACTGTCCGAACTTGATGCTACATCGACACAGAGCGGCTATTCGAGCATTGCGGTAGATCAAGAATTGCGCCGGAATGCATCGAAACGCGGCCTTAGTTTGATGTGCTTCCAGGGTCCTGCCGGAGGTTGCTCCGCTTTCAAGGCCGTGACGATCGGCCTCCTGATCCATCGTTAACTGCCTTTGTCCTGTTGCGGTACGCATCCAAGAACTGAAGAATGCGTTGATGACTTCGCCGCTGTTCCACATAGACGCTGAAAGCGACCTCGGCCTGCGCGATCAGCTACGCCAGAAGCTGGTCAGCGCCATTTTGAGCGGCACGTTTCTGCCCGGCGAGCGCTTGCCGTCGTCGCGAAAACTGTCGGAGCAACTTGGCATCGCGCGCAACACCGTCACGCTCGCCTATCAACAACTCGTCGACGAAGGCTATCTTATCTCGCGCGAACGCAGCGGCCTCTACGTCAACGAGGCCCTGGTCAAAGGCCGCGCCGACTTCGCCCGTGTGGCCGGCCGCGCCGAGACCGCGAAGTCCACGGTTTGGCGCAACCGCGTCAAAGCCGCACCGCCCGCCGTCCGTCGCTTTCGCTTTCCGCCCAATTGGCAAAGTTATCCGTTCCCCTTCGTCGACGGCCGCTTCGACCGCTCGTTGTTCCCCGCCGCCGAATGGCGCGAGGCCAACCGCCTGGCGCTGGGTTTGCGCGAGATCCACCAATGGTCCACCGACAGCGGTGAATCCGACGACCGCATGCTGATCGAAGAAATCCGCACCAAAATACTCCCGCGCCGCGGCATCCAGGCAAGCCCCGACGAAATCCTCGTGACGGTGGGCGCTCAACACGCACTTCATCTCCTGATCGAACTTCTGACCGACGCAACCACGCCATGCGCTGTCGAGGAGCCAGGGTCTCCGGACATGCGCGAACTGCTGCTGCGCCGCGGCGTTCCGGTCGTGTCGCAACATGTCGATCAGGAAGGCATGGTGGTGGACGGAGCGCTCGACCGCTGCGCGATCGTCCACGTGACGCCCAGCCATCAGCGTCCCACGGGTGCGGTGATGTCGGTTGCACGCCGCAAAGCGCTGCTCGCGAAAGCCGACGCGCACGACTTCGTCATCATCGAGGACGACTATGAATTCGACGTCAACGCCGACGACGCGCCCATTCCCGCTTTGCGCAGCATCGATGCCGGCAACCGCGTCGTCTATGTCGCGAGCCTCTCGAAGGTTTTGGCGCCAAGCTTGCGCCTCGGCTTTATGGTCGCCCCGCCCGAGATTATCGCCGAAGCGCGACGCCTGCGCCAATTGACGACGCGCAATCCTCCGCTCAACAATCAGCGCACGGCCGCGCTCTTCCTCTCGCTCGGCCACTACAACTCGACGGTCGTGCGTACCAACCGCGTCTTCCACGACCGCTTGATCGCGCTCCGTGACGCGCTCAACCACTATCTGCCACAGCTCATCGCCATCGATCCGATCCGCAGCGGCACGACCTATTGGGTACGCGGTCCCGCGACACTGAACGTTCCCGACCTCATCCGCGAAGCCGAAGCACGCGGCGTACTCATCGAGCCGGTCGCGCACTACTTCGCGCGCGGCGACGCGCACGAAAACGTCTTCCGCATGGGCATCACCAGCCTGCCGATCGACCGCATCCGCGCCGGCGTCGCCGCGCTCGCCGAAATCATCCGCGATGTGATGGGCGGCGTTCAGCCTGCAGCGGAACAGGGCGTCTGGCTCACCGGCAGCGCGCTCAGGGAAGCGATGGCCGGCGCGACACTGCTGTACAAAACCGTCTACGGCGAACCGTGCTCGATCGAACTCCTGCCCGACGGCACGATGACCGGCCGCGCTGGCTATGCCGACGAGGATCGCGATACCGGCCGCTGGTGGATCGAAGACGACCGCTGGTTCCGCCAATGGAACAACTGGGCGTACGGCGAACCGATCGGCTTCCACACCACACTCGACGGCGACCGCGTCCGCTGGTTCAACGCCGACCGGCGCCTCATCGATTCCGCCGTCATCTCTCGCCCGTGAGGCGAGCGGGGCAGCGTTAAGACGCCACCTCAGCGAACTGGCACCATGTATGGCGGCCAACTGGCTCTCATTGTGGTCCAGTTCGGGTGTCACCATCCCCATACAACGATTGGACGACGGATGCGCCGTTTCGCCATTGCCGGCCTTCAGCTTGAGCTGACCAAACAGGACAACCTCGACGTCCTGGAGCACGAAGTGCGCCTGGTGAAGGCGCGGTTTCCCTGGGTCGACATGGTCGTGTGGGGCGAACTCGCAGCCTTCGGCGCCGGCGTCGACGACGCGCAGCCGATGCCTGGCCCCGCCGAACAGCGCCTGCGCAAGATGGCCCGCGACAGCGGCGTCTGGCTTGTGCCGGGCTCGCTCTACGAAAGCGTCGACGCGCGCGTCTACAACACCACACCGGTGATCGACCCCGACGGCAATGTCGTCGCCCGCTATCGCAAGATGTTTCCCTTCCTGCCGTACGAGCAGGGCGTGGCAGCCGGTGGAGAGTTCGTTACCTTCGACGTACCCAACGTGGGCCGCTTCGGCGTGTCGATCTGTTACGACATGTGGTTCCCGGAAACGACACGAACGCTCGCCTTCCAAGGCGCGGAAGTCATCATCCACCCGACGATGACGAACACCATCGACCGCGACGTCGAGATCGCCATCGCCCGCGCCAACGCGGCGACGAACCAGTGCTACTTCGTCGACGTCAACGTCGCCGGCCGTCTCGGCTATGGCCGCTCGGTGATCTGCGGCCCGGGCGGCGAGATCATTCACCAAGCCGGCACGGCGCGCGAAATCGTCGCCGTTGAACTCGACCTCGATCAGGTGAAGGCCGCGCGCGAACGTGGCTGGCACGGCCTCGGCCAAGTGATGAAAAGTTTCAGGGACAGCGACGTCGCGTATCCGGCCCACCAGGCCGGCGCGGACTCGGACGCGATGCGCGCGCTGGGACCGCTGCGCAAGCCGCTGTCGCAGCGTGACGAGCAGCCGGAAGCGGCGACGAAAACAGGCGGGCATTTGAGAATTGCGAAGACCTAAAAGGTCTCGCGGGGTGGTAACAACAGTTTGCGTAGTGCGGGGGCACACATGACAAAAGCAAAGACGACGACAGCCGTGCGGCTGGTGGCGCTATTGAGTTCGACGGCACTGAGCACTGCGTTCGTGACGGCCGCATTGGCCGACGAGGCAAAGCCAGTACAGACCGCGCAGGCGGAAACGCCGGCGCCAGCACCTGCAGCCGAAAAAGACAAGGTCGAGAAGGTCACCGTCACAGCCACGCGGCGTTCGAAGACGATCCTGCAGGTTCCGTACAACATCTCCGCGATCTCGGGCAGCGACATCGCGGACCGCAAGATCCAAGACAACACCGAACTCCTACGCGCGATCCCCGGCGTCTCCGTCATCGACAAGGGTCAGCGCAACAACGGCGTCGTCACCAACATCCGCATCCGCGGTCTGAACGTCGACAGCTCCATCCTGGGCGACTACGCGGTCTCGGGTGTTTCACCGGTCTCGACCTACGTCAACGACACGCCGCTCTTCGCCAATCTGCTGCTCACGGATCTTGAACGCGTCGAAGTGCTCCGCGGTCCCCAAGGCACGCTCTACGGCTCCGGCTCGCTGGGCGGCACCGTCCGCTACATCACGCGCGCACCCGCGCTCGGCGAATGGGAAGCTTACGGCGTCGGTCACGTGTCGCAGACCGAGGGCTCGGACGGCACCAACTATCAGGTCGACGCCGTCGTCAACGTCCCGCTCGGCGAAACCGCGGCCCTGCGCGTCGTCGGCACGCGACGCTACTTCGCGGGCGTCACCGACTATCGCAACGTCTACGACCTCGACGCGAACGGCGCCCCCGTCGCGCCGCTCGGCCTCGCCAATCCGGCCGCGAGCTATCACGTGGTCGAAGACGCCGACAAATATGGTCTGTGGTACGGCCGCGCCAGCCTGCTCTGGAATCCTACCGAAAGCTTCGACGTCACGCTAAGCTACGTCCGTCAGTCGGACGACGTTGACGGCCGCCTCGCGCAAGCGCGTGGTTCGGATGGCTTCGGCGTTCCCTACGCGGAGCGTCAATCGGGTTCGGTTCAGCTTGAGCCCGCCACGCGCGACGTGGACGTCGCCTCGATGGAAGCGAACCTCGATCTCGGCTTTGCCACCCTGACGTCCAGCAGTTCCTGGTACGACCACTCGGGTGACAGCACGAGCGAAAACACGGGCTTCTACGCGCAGGCGGGATTCCTGGCGTCCTACTTCAACTATCCGCGTCCGATGTCGTCGGCCATACGCACCTTTCAGGATGAATCGCTGATCGAAGAAATTCGCTTGGTGTCGAATGGCGACAACGTCGTCGATTACATCGTCGGCTTCTACTATCAAGACCAAGACCGCGACTCGACGCAGAAGAGCGTTCTGCGCGGTTTCAAACAGTGGTGGGACAGCGCGTTCTGCGGTGGCGTTCCGGTCTGCGTCGCTGCCGTGTCGGGCGACGTCGACTTCGACTATCGCCGTTCCGAAACATTCACGGACAAGGCGGTCTTCGGCGAACTCACGTGGAATATCACGCCGACGTTCCAGGCCACCGGCGGGATGCGCTACTTCGACAACGAGTCCGAGAACGACACGTTTCTCGCGCTCCCGCTCTATACGGGGTTGTTCGCGCCCACCTCGCCGAAATTCCAATCGGGCGAAGACGACGTGCTGTTCAAGGCGAACCTGTCTTGGACATTTGCGGAAGATCAGTTGCTCTACGCCGTCTACTCCGAAGGCTATCGTCGCGGCGGCACGAATGCGGTGCCGACGGCCGGCACGTTCGCAGAGCCGGCGGCGTATCAGGTCTACACATCCGACCGATCGGCCAACTACGAAGTCGGCATCAAGGGCGCGCTGGGCTCGTTCCGGTACGGCGCGACGGCGTTCTACCTCGACTGGTCGGATCCGCAGCTCAGCACGGCGACGCCGACATGGGGCTTCTACGCCACCGTCAACGGCAAGTCGGCGCGCAGCTATGGCCTTGAACTCGAAGCGCAGGGCCGCCTGGGCGACAACATCCGCTATGGCGCAGGCTACACCTACGTGAATTCGGAACTCTCCGAGGCGCTGTCCCTCGTCGGCGTCGCGCCGGCATTCACGATCCCCAAGGGCACGCAGTTGCCCGGCACGCCGGAACACAGCTTCAATGTCTTCGCCGACTACTCGACGTCCATCGGCGACGACATGATGCTGGTCCTGCGCGGCGACGGCTTCTGGCAGTCGGAAACCGAAAACGCGCTCAGCGTCTCACCGCGCTTTGCCGAAACACTCGACGCCTTCGCGATCTGGAACGCCTCGGCAAGCCTCCAGTTCGGCCACTTCGACGCCACGCTCTGGGTCAAAAACGTGTTCGACGAGGAAGGCATCACCGGCGTCTACACCGAAGCCTATATGGGCACGCGGCCCGTTCCGTCGCAGTACTACGGCAATGGCTCGAAGGAGCTGATCGCCCTGCCGCGGACCATCGGCATGTCGCTGTCCTACCGTTACTGACCGAAGGCGGCCGAAGATGACATCTTCGGCCGCGCCTTGTTTCGCGGGTATGCTCGCCGTGGAGCAAACGAGGGCGACGGTGAGCGCAGCGGATTCAATCCTGAAAACGGCATGGTCGCAAATTGGCCAGGGCCGATTCGACTTGGCGCTCGCGGCTCTTGGTCGGCTTGAGGCGGACCGGACTCTACTCGCGCCCGCGCTTCAGAAGCTCGGCGAACTTTACACCATCTGCAGCCGTCATGAGGATGCCCAGCGTTGCTTCAGCCGCGCGCTGGCCTTGGCGCCAGACGACGCCGCCTGTCAATTCAACGTCGCCACGTCTCTCGTCGGGCAGGGCAAATTTGCCGACGCCGAAATGCTCGTCGATCGCTTACTCGCTCAGCACCCGCGCGACTACGCCAGCTACTACACACGCGCCGGCCTGCGCCGCCAAACGGCCGAACGAAATCACGTCGATGAAATGCTGGCACTGTTGAAGGCGGGCGTGCCCGACGCGATGGGCGAGAGTTACGTCTGCTACGCGCTGGCGAAGGAGCTTGAGGATCTCGGCGAATACGGCGAATCATTCGCCTATCTGAAGCGCGGTGCCGACAGCCGCCGCAGTCGTTTGAGCTACCGCGTCGAAGAGGACGAACGCGCGATCGACGAGATCGTATCGACATTCACGCCCCACGCGCTGGCAGCCGCGTCGGAGGGATACTCTTCCAACCTGCCGATATTCGTCTTGGGACTGCCGCGCAGCGGCACGACACTGGTCGACCGCATCCTCGACGCGCACGCCGACGTGGAAAGCCTGGGCGAAATTGCCGACTTCGGCGCGACGCTGACACGGCTCGGCCGCGGCGCGCGCGACAAGTTCGACCTCATACGCCGCTCCGTCGTTATGGACATGGCAGCGCTAGGACGGGGCTATTGCGACAGCCTGAGCAGCCGTGGCGTGGCCGCCGCGCGGCTGATCGACAAGACACCGCACAACTACCTCTACGTCGGCCTCATCGCGCGCGCCTTGCCCAACGCCTCCATCGTGCTCGTCCGCAGGCGCCCGATGGAGGTGTGCTTTGCGATGTACAAGCAACTCTTTCGCATGGGCTACCCGTTCTCCTACGACCTCGGCGATCTCGCGCGCTACTACATTGCCTTCGATCGCCTGATGAAGCATTGGCGCGCACTCGCGCCAGCGAATTTGGTCGAAGTCGACTACGAGACCCTGGTCGCGGATCAAGAAGGCGAAACGCGCCGCCTGCTGGCAAGCTGCGGCTTGAGCTGGGACGAACGCGCATTGACGTTCCACGACAGCGACCGCC
The DNA here is from genome assembly GCA_016792645.1 of Alphaproteobacteria bacterium. GTDB lineage: Bacteria > Pseudomonadota > Alphaproteobacteria > Micropepsales > Micropepsaceae > SZUA-430. The sequence goes on from JAEUMM010000280.1 coordinate 15,094, forward strand.
CCGTCGCCACCGCCAGCGCCGCGCAAGTGCGTCAACCGATCTACAAAACGTCGATCGGCCAGTGGCATCGCTACGAGAAACAACTAGCACCGCTCGCGGATGCGCTGCGCCGCGCGGGAATCGACGTGGAGGGAAGATGAAGCTGAAATTGCCGACCACCCTCGTGGGCCTATGCATGCTCGCCGCGCCGTTGCACGCCGAGACACTGGTCGATGAGGATTTTCAGGACGGCAAAGCCGACGGCTGGGGTGGCTCCGGCGACGGCGACCTGCGCCTAACGACGTACGAAAAGAACGTGTCGATGCGCCTGCAAAAGCGCGCGGCGGCGATCACCAAACTGTCGGCCGAGGGCTACACGAACATCACGGTCGCCGTGTCGTTCGCCGCGATGTCGCTTGAGGGTAACGAAGATTGCATCGCCGAGGCGTCGGCTGACAACGGCACGACCTGGGCAAAGATCTTCGCGATCGGGCGGGCGCAAGCCGACGGCGTGTCGCTTCATCGCGGCACCGGGGCGGCGCCGGGCCTCGATAATAACGCCGGCGCTTTGCTGCGCTTCAGCGTGCGCGGTGACGATGACAGCGACACCTGTTGGTTCGATGACGTCAAAGTTTCGGGCGACGCCAAGCAAGCGCGACTGTCGCCCATGTCGCGCCTAACGCTGGCCGATCTGCAGAAGGGCGAGCAAACTCCGGCGCTTCGTCCCTTTACGGCATTCGCCCCGCCGCCGACGCCACGCCCGCCCACGAACAAACTCGAAGGCAAACTCGTCCTGACGGCGACGGCGGCCAAGACTTTCCACGCCTTCCGTGACGTCTACGGGGACGCCGAAGCCAATGGAAAGGCAGCGCAGACGTTGCCGCCTTTCGCGTTCGAATTCACAACAGACGGCGACCGCATCGTGCCGGCGGTTCGCGGCCCGGTCGTCGGCACGCACGCGAATTGGGAGTGGGTGTTGGAGCCCGGCCGCCTCTGGGACGAAGACGCCGACGGCTTCACCCGCGCGAGCCTCCCCTTCGCGCTTCAAGAACGCAACGCCAACTGCACCCATCACGGCGCGCTGACCTTCGCCTTCAAGGCGGATGGCACGATCACCAACGCCGCCTACCAGGTCGCAGCCGAAACCTGCGCCTATTTCAAGTTCGACCTCGCCGGCTGGGCACGCGCCACATATCAGCCGCAGACCGTGTCCAACGCCGCCGCCCTCATCGCGTCGTACCGCACAGAAGTCGCGGGGCGCATGAAGACCGCGCCGATCGCCGACCTCGCGCGGGACCACCGCGGTGCCGCTCCAGCACAATTCGGCTCACTCCTC
>JAEUMM010000300.1 GCA_016792645.1 Alphaproteobacteria bacterium
GATGGTCTCTGAAATCGCGCCACTGCTGATCATCATCAAGCTCGAACAATACGACTACGCAGGCGCCGCCGCCGTCGGCTCGGCGATGCTCGCGATCTCGTTCCTGCTGCTGCTCGCCATCAACATGCTGCAAGCCTGGGCGCGCGCCCGATGACCAAGCCCACCCGGAAATTTCGCTACCCGACGAAAGACAGCGCACCCGTCCGCATCGCGTTGACGTTGGCGGGCGTCGCCTACATCGCGCTCTTCCTGCTGACGCCACTGATTGCCGTCTTCGCCGAGGCCCTGCGCAACGGCGCCGCCGCGTTCCTCGCCGCCGTCACGGAAAAAGACGCACTCGCCGCGATGTGGCTCACGTTGACGGTCGCGGCGATCGCCGTGCCGCTCAACACCATCTTCGGCCTCGCCGCCGCCTGGTCGGTCGCGAAGTTCGATTTCTGGGGCAAGAGCGTCCTCATCACGCTCATCGACCTGCCGTTCTCCGTCTCGCCGGTGATCTCGGGCCTCGTCTACGTCCTGCTCTTCGGCGCGCAAGGATATCTCGGCCCCTTGCTCGACGAACTCGGCATCAAAGTCATCTTCACCGTCACGGGTCTCGTGCTCGCGACGGTGTTCGTCACGTTCCCCTTCGTCGCGCGCGAACTCATCCCGCTGATGCAGGAACAAGGCGTCGCGGAAGAAGAAGCCGCACTTTCGCTCGGCGCATCGGGCTGGCAAATGTTCTGGCGCGTCACGCTGCCGAATGTGCGCTGGGGTCTGCTCTACGGAATCCTCTTATGTAACGCGCGCGCGATGGGTGAGTTCGGCGCCGTATCGGTCGTCTCGGGCCACATCCGCGGCCTGACGAACACGATGCCGCTGCATGTCGAGATTCTGTACAACGAATACAATTTCGCGGCCGCCTTCGCGGTGGCATCGATCCTGGCGCTGCTGGCGCTGGTCACGCTGGTGTTGAAGAGCGCGCTTGAGTGGCGCTACGGGGACGAAATCGCGGCAGCACACCGCCACTAAGCGGTGAGTTGGCGCGATCGGGGCAGGGGATGTTAAGAGTGACCGTATGGCGTTGAAGATCGAGCGCATCACAAAGCGCTTCGGCACGGTATCGGCCGTGCGCGAAGTCAGCCTGACCGTCGAAAAGGGCGAGTTCATGGCGCTGCTGGGCCCGTCGGGTTCCGGCAAGACGACGCTGTTGCGCGTCGTCGGCGGCCTCGAACTGCCCGAAGAAGGCACGCTGAGTTTCGACGGCCACGACCTGACGCACGTCCCCGCGCGCGAACGCCGCGCCGGTTTCGTCTTCCAGCACTACGCACTCTTCAAGCACATGACGGTCGCGCAAAACATCGCCTTCGGCCTCGACGTGCGTCCGATGGGAAAACGCCTCGCGCGCCGCGAAGTGAATCAGCGCGTCGAAGCCCTACTCAACCGCATGCAGCTGGAAGGCCTAGGAAAACGCTACCCAAGCCAACTCTCCGGCGGTCAGCGCCAGCGCGTGGCGCTCGCCCGCGCCCTTGCCATCGAACCGCTGATGCTGCTCCTCGACGAGCCCTTCGGCGCCCTCGACGCGAAGGTGCGCAAAGACCTGCGCCAATGGCTGCGCGCCCTACACGACGAAACCAAGCTGACGACAATCATGGTCACCCATGACCAAGAAGAGGCCCTAGCCCTCGCCGACCGTGTGGCGGTGATGAACGAGGGCCGCATCGAACAAGTCGGCCGCCCCAGGGAACTCATCGAAAAGCCCGCCTCCGCCTTCGTGCGGGAATTCCTGGGCACCGACGGCGAGGGGATCTAGCGCTAAGCGGCGCACGCTGCCGTGCGCAGACGTTCGATGTTGGGGATGCCGATCTCGCTACGCGTCGAACCCGGCGTCAGCACCTTGCGGCGGACAAGCTGCGTAATCGTCCGGCACACCGTTTCAAGGGTCAGCCCCAGATAATCCGCGATCTCCGTGCGCGACATCGGCAACGCAACGGCCACATCGTCATCCTCGCCCGCCTGTTCCTGCAGCCGCAGGATCAGCGTGCAAATCCGTTCCTCCGCCGTCTTGCGGCCGAGCGACACGGTATGATCGTGAAGCGTCGCGAGCTGCTGCTGCAAACTGTCGACGACACGTGTGCGAAGAACGTCCGATTGCGCCAGCGCGGTGCGTTTGTGGCTGCGCAATACCGTCGGCATCAGCGTCTCGCAGCAGAACTCGTGCTCGTCGCCCTTGGCAAGTCCGCAGATGCTTCCGGGAAACACGATCTCGACCACCTGGCGCCGCCCGTCGTCGAGCAGCTGGTAGACCATGACCGCACCCGACTCGACCTCAAAGAAGCGATCGGCCTCGCCGCCCGCCAGAAACACGGAGCGGTGCTTGTCCAGTTTAACGGCGCCGGAAGCCGCGACATACGAAGGACGATCGGCGACGGCGGTTTGAAGACCAAGCTGCATGTGCGTTTCTCCTCAGGCTCGTGAGAAGAACCATGCCGCGCGCGCCGCGCATCCGACAGTCGTGAGTAGTACCTAGGGGCTTTTACCTATGCGGTCGCGCGTGCGATGGCGCCAAGCAAGTCCGCCGGCGCCACCGGCTTCGCGAAGAAGGCCAGCGCCTGTGCCGCCTGCGCCTTGTCGCGCATCTGAAGACTGGCGCGGCCCGACATAAAGATCGCCGGGGTGTCGAATCCCGCGGCGCGCAGCTTCGCCAGCACCCCGAAACCGTCGTCGCCGGGCAGATTGACGTCCAGGATCAAGCAGTTGCAGCGCACATTGTCGCCGCGCGCCAGCAACTCCGCCCCGTCGGCGAACGCATCGACCTCATAACCGCGCGTCTCCAACAGCAGTTTCAGCGACTCGCGGATCGCAGAATCGTCTTCGACAATGTGGATCAATGGCTTCACCGAAACGAACTCATTTGTTGGACACAGTTTCGATTAAGCCCACGCAAGGCGCCTTGAGATGCATCAACCTAATTTTCGCTTTGGGGTCGCGATCGCGCTATAAGTGTTTCCCCCTATGTGCGGGCGCCGATCCCCGCCTCAAGCGCCATGCGCACCAATTCCGCCAAGTTTTTCGCCTGCGTTTTCTCCATCAGCCGCCCCCGATGGATCTCGACCGTGCGCGGGCTGATGCCGAGTTTGTGGGCGACGACCTTATTGGCGTCCCCCAGAACCAACAGATCCAGCACCTCCCGCTCGCGCTCGGTCAGCCGCTCGAACCGGGCCAGCGCCTCGCGCTTGCTCTCGTCGCCCGCGCTGGCCTGTGTCGCCTTTCCGAACGCCCGCCGCACCGCGTCGATCAGAACCTCCCGCGCCGCCGGCTTTTCGACGAAGTCGATCGCCCCCTCGCGCATCGCCTTGACGGCCAGCGGTACGTCCGCAAACCCTGTCATGATGACGACGCCGATATCCGCGTGCCGCGCAGAGATCTCACGCAACAGCGTCAGCCCGTCCATCTCAGGCATGCGCACATCGACCAGCGCGCAACCCCCAGCCCGCGCGCTGTCCGCCAGAAACGCCGCCGCCGAGGGATAAACCGCACAGGAAAACCCGGCGCCTTCAAGCAGCGCCTGAAGCGAGTCGCGTATCGCCTCGTCGTCGTCGACGATATGGACGACAAGCGCACTCATGCCGCCGCTTCCTCCCGATGCACGGGCAGGGTGAAGCTGAACGTCGTGCCGCCGCCCGCCCGCGCTTCGCAGCTGATGCGCCCGCCATGCGCGTCGATGATCGTCTTGCAGATTGAAAGTCCCACGCCCATCCCGTCCGGCTTGGTCGTGACGAAGGCGCCGAACAGCCGCGGCGCAACCTCGGGCGCGATCCCGCTGCCCGTATCGCCGACGCTTACGCGCACGAAGTCGGGCCCATCGCGAACGGCGCCGACGATCAACTCGCGCCGCGGCGAACCTTCCATCGCGTCGACGGCGTTGCGGATGAGGTTCACGATCACCTGCTGCACCTGAACGCGATCGACCTCCACGTCGGGCAATTCCGGCGCCATGTCGAGGACAAGACGTGTCGCGCGGCTGGCAGGCCCCACAAGCCCCAAGGCCAGCGCCTCCTCGATCAGCTGCCGTGGACTTTCGCGCCGCCGCTCGCCCTCGCGCCGGTCGATGAAGGCGCGCAGCCGCTTGATGATGTCGGCCGCACGCGTCGTCTGCGCCGCGACCTTCTCCAGCACGCCGCCGATGCGCCGCGCCGTCTCGTCGTCGGCGCTGTCGGCCATCTGCCGCGCCACCTGGGTGTAGTTCACGATCGCGGCCAAGGGCTGATTGACCTCATGCGCCAAGCTTGAGACCAGTTGTCCCATCTCGCCCAGACGGCTGACATGAAACAGCTCCCGCTGCAGTTCCTGCACGCGCCGTTGCTCGGACTGAATGTCGCTCGAATCGCGAATGAAGCCGACAAACACCGGCGCCCCCTCGACGCGCGACTCGCCCACCGAAAGCTCCAGCGGAAAGATCGCCCCATCCTTCTTCTGCCCGGCGACGACGCGCCCGATACCGATGATGCGCTTCTCGCCGGTGCTCATATAGCGGCCGATATACCCGTCATGCTCCTCGCGAAACGGACTGGGCATCAGCATCTTGACGTTCCGCCCGATGACCTCGTCCGGAAGATACCCGAACAGGCGCTGCGCCGCCGGATTGAACGACAGCATCAAGCCGCGATGGTCGATCGTAATGATCGCGTCCAGCGACGTCTCTTCCATGGCCGACAGCAGCGCGGCCCGAACCGTCGGCGTCCGCGCGGCCGGTCCGAACAGAGACCGCAACCGGCCGAGGAAGGCGGCCCAGGCGGACGGCCGCACGGTAGGTGAATCGATCAAGCCTTGGACCCAAAGTCGCCGGATTCGCGAACCTTACTAATGCCACCCGGCGCAAAACGCCGCAATGCAGCCGCCCCCGAGGTGCGCAAGTCGACAAATCGCCCTGAACTGCGCCATCCGTCATCTGGCTTGGAACCCGCCGGGTTGCTATCTCTCTCCCCATCATGAGCATCCGCCCGTACCGCGACATCGCCCGCCGCAAGAGCCGCAAGATCCGTGTCGGGTCTGTCGAGGTCGGCGGCGACGCGCCGATCACCGTTCAGTCGATGACGAACACGCTCACGACCGACATCCAAGGCACGATCCGTCAGGTGAAGGCGCTGGAGGCGGCGGGCGCCGACATCGTCCGCATCTCATGCCCCGACGAAGAATCGACCGCCGCGCTGAAGTCGATCGTCCGCGCGGTCCAGGTGCCGATCGTCGCCGACATCCACTTCCACTACAAACGCGGCATCGAAGCGGCGAAAGCCGGCGCCGCCTGCCTGCGCATCAATCCGGGCAACATCGGCTCGCCCGCGCGCGTGCGCGAAGTCGTCCAGGCCGCAAAGGATCACGGCGTCTCGATGCGCATCGGCGTCAACGCCGGCTCGCTGGAAAAGGAATTGCTCGAACGCTACGGCGAACCGTGCCCCGAGGCGATGGTCGAAAGCGCCCTCAACCACGCCCGCATCTTGGAAGACAACGACTTCCGCGAATTCAAGATCAGCGTAAAGGCCTCCGACGTCTTCCTCGCCGCCGCCGCGTATCAAGGCCTCGCCGAAGCCTGCGATTACCCGCTGCACCTGGGCGTCACCGAAGCCGGCGGCCTGATGACCGGCACGGTGAAATCGTCGATCGGCATCGGCTCGCTACTCTGGGCCGGCATCGGCGACACCATCCGCGTCTCGCTTTCGGCTGACCCGGTCGAAGAAATCCGCGTCGGCTTCGATATCCTAAAGTCGCTGGGCCTACGCCACCGCGGCGTCAACGTCATCGCGTGCCCGTCGTGCGCGCGCCAAGGCTTCGACGTCATCAAGACGGTCGCCATCATCGAAGACCGCCTGAAACACATCACGACCCCGATGTCCCTCTCGATCATCGGCTGCGTCGTCAACGGCCCGGGCGAGGCCGCGCAAACCGACATCGGCTTCACCGGCGGTGGGGCAGGGTCCGGCATGGTCTACGTCGCCGGCAAGCCCGACCACAAAATGGACAACACCAAACTCGTCGACCACATCGTCGAATTGGTGGAAAAGAAAGCCGCCGAAATCGAATCAAAGCGGGACGGCACGAAGGCGAAGCCCGAACTCGCCCCCGCCAAATAGATACACCGAGCCACCACATTGATCGCCGCCGCACAAATCGACCGCATTCTCGACCGCTATGCCGAGATCGAAGCCCGCATGTCCACGGACGGCGCCGGCTCGTCGTTCGTCAAGCTGGCGAAGGAATACGCCGACCTCGGCCCCATCGTCGCGAAGGCCAAAGAAGTGTCGGCGATGCGCGAGCAGATGAAGCAACTAACGGCGATGTCGACCGATCCCGACGCCGACATCCGCGCCATGGCGGGCGATGAACTCGTCGACCTCAAGCGCCGCCTGCCGGACCTCGAGCACGAACTTTCGATCCTCATGCTGCCCAAAGACGCGGCCGACATGGGAAGTGCACTGCTCGAAATCCGCGCCGGCACCGGCGGCGACGAAGCCGCGCTCTTCGCCGGCGACCTCCTGCGCATGTACCAGCGCTACGCCCAGCTGAACGGCTGGCAATTCGAGATCATGAGCGAGAGCGAGTCGGACCTCGGCGGCTACAAGGAAGTCATCTGCGCCGTGAACGGCAGCGGCGTCTTCGCCAAACTGAAATACGAATCCGGCGTCCACCGCGTGCAGCGCGTCCCCGCCACCGAAGCCTCAGGCCGCATCCACACCTCCGCCGCAACGGTCGCCGTGATGCCCGAAGTCGCCGAAGTCGACATCGACATCAACGAAAGCGACCTGCGCATCGACGTCTACCGCGCCTCCGGCGCCGGCGGCCAGCACGTCAACAAAACCGAAAGCGCCGTGCGCATCACCCACATCCCGACAGGCGTGGCGGTCGCGATGCAGGAAGAAAAATCGCAGCACAAGAACAAAGCCAAGGCGATGAAAATCCTGCGCGCGCGCATTCACGACGCCGAACGCGAACGCCTCGACAAGGAACGCGCCGCAGACCGCAAAGACCAAGTGGGCAGCGGCGACCGCTCCGAACGCATCCGAACGTACAACTACCCCCAAGGCCGCTGCACCGACCACCGCATCAACCTAACCCTCTACGAGTTAGACCAAGTGATGCAGGGCATAGCCCTCCACAAAATCATCGACGCCCTCGTCTCCGACGACCAAGCCAAACGCCTCGCTGCGCTTGACGAAAGCGCCGTGGCGTAAGCCGGCGCTCCGCATCCCCTTGCTGGCGGTGCTGAAATCGGAACACAATGCCCAGCGCTCGACCTATGCTTCCGCAGGAGGTTTTTGTGAGGGGCATCACCCTGGCGATCCCAATCCGCAACGCGGACGTGTGCGAAAAAACTATGCGCTGCGAAATGCGCGCGAGGCCTACAGCCTCGAAGACGCGTTCACCGTGATGAAGGCGGTGACGCAATAGTGCGAAACCGCGGCGAAGCGAGGGGAAAACGGTGAGCACGTCGCACGACGCCCATCGAACGAACGAGGGCGACGCGCCACACGGTTGGCGATCACGAGTGATCGACCTCGCCTCGCTCGACGCGCCCATCAAGCGCGTGCTGGCAGTGGGCTATGCCGCGCTCATCGGTTTGGGTGCTGCGACGGCCGCGCACGCATGGCTGCCCGGCGGCGAGACATTGGCGAATCCCGGCGTCACGTTTCCGCTTGCCGCGGTGATCATTGCGGGCGTCGGCGTGTCGCTCGCCGTGGCGCTGATGCTCACCGGCGCATCCCAAGCAAGCAGCACCTGGCGTTTGCTCCTCTTCGCGCCGCTCTTCTTGTGGTCTTCCGTCATCATGGCAGCGCAAGCCGCGACCCCCATGATTGCGGTGTCGGCGGTCGGACTCTTCTTCATCATCGCGGCAGGCGCTCTGCTTCTGTTGGGCCCGCGTCTGGGCTGGCGGTTGAGTTTCCTGACGGCGGGGGCGATCTGCGGCGTTCTAGCCATCGTCGCGATCGCAATTTCACTCGATGCGATTCCCTCTTACGCGCCGACCTTGGTGCTGCTCGCGCTCGCCTTCGCGATCCCTGTGGTCGACACGGCATTGGTCGTGACCGGTTGGGACATCGCCGAGGTCGCGTTGCTGTCGGCATCACCGCTGGCGCGCGTATCGCCCGATGCGCGGCCACGGCACCAGGCCGCGGCGCGGCTCGCGCTCGCCATGACGGCGATTGCCGCCGCTCTCTGGCTCAATGATGCCTATCACGGGTCGGCGGATTGGATCGTGTTGGCCCGGGCCGCCGGTCTTGCCGCCGTCGCATTCGCCGTCGGCTGGGGGATCGTGCGGTGGGGTTGGACCGCACGCGCCGGCGCTCACGATCACGTCGGCTATTGGAGCGCCTTTGCGATCGCAGCCTGTTTGTTGCTGTCGATCGCGATCCAATACCAGTTCACCGAACCGCCGCACGGTGCCTACAACTACAACGGCACGAACAAATTCTCGCTCATGCTTCCCGACGACTGGATCGAGTTGAAGAGCTGGAGCCTTCCGCTCGACAAGAACGAGGGCAAGCCGATCTACCCCGTTCGCAAAGAACTCGCGCCCGCGCCCAGCAAGGGCAACTTTCCCCGTTTCGGCATCTTTGGAACGATCGCGCCTCCGTTCGCGCCGGCCGAAAAAGTCCTGCCGCAATCGATCAGTGAAATCGTCGGCGGTGGAGGGCTGCCGCGCATTCCGTTGCCTACGACCGTGCCCGACGGCGCGGGATGGGAAAAAGGTGAAACGACGTTCCGCACCGGCAGCGGTAAACTTCTCACCTTCGTGCATTGGCGTCAGGACATAAGGACGCCGATGCCCGACACGAACAAGAGTTGGTACCTGATCTGCGTGCTAGGCCCGGAGGATCAGGCGCACCAGCGTGCGACCTGCGAAGAGATCAAGCAGAGCCTAAGGTACGAACCGCGTGCGCAGGTGACACCGCTGAGCAAACTTTTGTTCGGTGAGGTGTTCTGGGCCGCCATTGCCATCGGCGCAGCATGGGCGGCGTGGCGCGGACGACGCGGACCGATGCTCGCATTTCTGATGTGGGTGGCGCTGCTCGCGGTGGTTCGCCTGACGGGCGGCGCCGGCGGCTCGCCGGCGCTCATGGACCACGGGCTCAGCGCCGACATGCTATCGGCGTCGCTGTTGTTTGGCGCCGTTGCGCTTGCAGGCGCGGAGTTCACCTTCTTCGGCATTCGCAGTCACGTGTCCTCCGTGGCGAGAGGGGCTGCCCTGTCGTTTCTGTTGACGACGCTGCTGGTCGCCGCAGCGTTTGCGCTCTACGTGACGGTGGGCGAGGGCGCTCACCACTATCACGAGGTGCGCGGTGCCGTGATTTGCTTGGCGTTGACGTGGGAATTGTGGACATCCGGCGCATCGATGACCAACCAGGACTCCGCTGCCTTCCCGCGCCGCGCGCGCGTCCTGTTCTTCATCGGTTATCTGATCATTGTCGCAACGTGCGTTTTCTTTTTCGTCGAGCGCGAGTTCGACTTCGTGAAGACGACGGTGCAGGCATGGGATTCCGAGGGCTGGGTCGCCTTCGGCATCGTCAATTTGGGATTGGCGTTCGTCTTCATGCGGCACGTGGAGCGTATCGCTGCGGTCCTGCGCGACAACTTGCATGGTGGAAATCTCGCGCACGAAACCTCTCGGGCGGGCATGATGCAAGGACGGTATTGAGGCGAACGTGGACGCAGCTCCCGAAATCATAAGCGCTGCCGCCGCGCGTCTCGCGGCCGCCGGCATTGACGAGCCGATGCGCGAGGCGCGAATTCTCGCGCGGGCCGCATCAGACGAAGCGACGTTTCAATCTTTCCTTGCGCGCCGCGCGACGCGAGAGCCTGTCGCCTACATCCTCGGCCGCCGCGAATTCTGGTCGCTCGAATTGGAAGTAACGCCGGCCGTTCTCATCCCGCGCCCCGACACCGAGACGCTCGTCGAAGCCGCGCTAACCGAGTTCAAGCAATCCCCGCCCGCGCGCATTCTCGATTTGGGAACCGGTTCCGGGGCGATTCTCATTGCCCTCTTGAAAGAATGGCCGCGCGCCCTAGGTATGGGCATAGACAAGAGCGCTGCGGCGCTCGCGGTCGCTGGCCGTAACGCGCTGCGTCACGGGGTCGCTGACCGCATAGATCTCCGCGAAGGCGATTGGTCGAAAGGCATAACCGAACGCTTTGATCTGGTCATTTCGAACCCGCCCTATATCGGCGAAGACGAGTTCGCGCATCTCGATCCCGACGTGCGCGACCACGAACCCGCTGAGGCGTTGCTGAGTGGCCAGGACGGCCTGAAAGACATCGAGCGAATCGCAAAGACGCTACCCGATCTGATGACGCCGCACGGTCGTGTAATCGTCGAAATCGGGTACAATCAGGCCACCGGTGCTAGCCATATCTTCACCACGGCCGGGTTAGAGATTGTAAAGATCGCCAAGGATTTGGCCGGACATGACAGGGCCGTGGTGGCTCGCCTGCCGCAAACGGCGGGTGGCTGAGGACAAAGCCAGCGAAACCCCTTGGATTTTGCCGGGAAATCGGTCTAGTTTGCCGCCTGCGAACGACAGATAGAGTTTGCGCCGCGCTGGCTGGGCCCGAAAAACCGGGGCAATGCGCGGGAAGAATAGGGCACCGACACAAAGCCGCTTGGGAGCGGGGCTATCGGGCCAAACGCCAGATCATCTTTGAGGTGACCTGAAGAGGGTTTTCTAAGGGGCATACGTATTCGCCAGTGCTTTGAGGGCAAAGGGTCCGCGCGCGTGTTGCGGGGCTCTGACCCGGCGCTTTTGCCGAAAGCCTGAAGGCGACAGAACAACGACCAGGCAACTGAAATCGAGATGAATTCAATGAACATGAGACCAGGACCGAACAACAAGCGTTCGCGTGGACGCGGCCGTGGCAAGCATCACGGCGGCGGAGGCGGTGGCGGCGGTGGTGGCGGCGGTCAACGGCATACCGGCGGCAGCAGCCATGTCAGCCAGGACCAAGTCTTCAACATCCACCGCACGATCGATTCCAACGGTCCCGACATCAAGATCCGCGGCAACGCCCATCACATTTACGAAAAGTATCTGCAGCTCGCGCGCGATGCGAACTCGTCCGGCGACCGCGTGATGGCCGAAAACTACCTTCAGCACGCTGAGCATTATTACCGCTTGATCATGGCCTATCAGGCCAGCGTCCAGCCGCAGCAAGGCGCCCAGCAGCAGGGCGGTCAGCCCTACGGCAACGGCGGCGGCCAACCGCAACAAGGCGGCGGCAACAACAACAATTTCAACAACAACGGCGGCGGCCAGCAGTATCGCCAGCCGAACGGCACCGGTCCGCAGCCCGGCATGGACGCGAACGGCAACGTCGCGCAGGCGTCCGGCGGCGAAAACAGCGGCTCGCAGGACGACGGCGGCTATCGCGAAGAAGATTCCGGCCGCTACGACTGACCACGAAGAGCGCGCGCCGCGACGGCGATCGCGCTTTCCCAATCACGAAAGCGCGGCTGCCGAAACAGCCGCGCCGTCGGATACCAGGGACTGTCGTCCCGCCCTGCCATCCAGCGGAAGTCCGCGGCGAACGGCACGAAAATCCAAACCGGCACGCCAAGCGCACCCGCCAGATGCGCCACGGATGTATCGACGGTAATCACCAAGTTCAAATTCGAAATCAGCGCCGCCGTATCCGAAAAATCGGCGAGCATCGCCGTGTTATCGGCGACGCCGTGACGTGCCAGGATCTCGGCATCGCCAGGCCGGACGTCCTTCTGCAAACTCAC
>JAEUMM010000341.1 GCA_016792645.1 Alphaproteobacteria bacterium
CGTCGGAATAATTATCGGCGATGTTTTTCCAGTTCACCGTGCGCGGGCGCAGCGTGACGCGGCCGTTCGGCACCAGGTTTTCGAGCGCGTAGGGTTTCAGTTCGTCCGTGTACGGCGCCATCATCTCCGCGATCGACGGCAGGCCCTTTTCAAAGCGAACGAAGATAAAGCCTTGGTAGATTTCCTGTTCGACGGGATGCAGTCCGTATTTTGATTTGTCGAGGCTCTCAAAGCCTTGCCATTTCGGGATGCCGGCGAGCCCGCCTTCGAGGGTGTAGCTCCAGGCGTGGTAGGGGCACACGAGGCGGTGGCCGCAGGAGCCGCGCGATTGCGGCGCAAGTTTCGCCGCGCGATGGCGGCAGACGTTGTGAAAGCTTCTCAGTTCGCCATCTTGACCGCGCAACGTGACGACGCGGTCGCCCAGCACGTCGAGCGTGATGTAGTCGCCGGGGTTCGGCGCGTCGGAGATGTGGCCCATGATGTGCCACGTCTGGCGGAACACCTTTTCGCGTTCCAGCTCGAAGAACTTCGGGTCGGTGTAGAGCCAACCGGGAAGGCTTGTGGCGCTCAAAGGTCCAGCTCCGTTCAGCGTTTCTCGGTGAGCTTGGCGACGCCGATGCCCGCGCCGCCGCCGCCGAGGAGGCCTGTCGTCATGATAGCCCAGCGGACGATGGTCGCAGACTCGAAGGCGTACATGAATGCGACATAGGCCGCGATGCCCATCCCGATGAAGGCGCCGACGACGGCAAAGCGATGCGAGCGTGGACGTTCGCTCCATTTCGGTGCTGCCATTGATACTCCCCTTGGCGGCGGTCAGCCTGCGGGCGCATCATAGACCGGCGGTCGCTGCCGCCGAAAGGGAGGCCCACGATGATTATCGGGGCGCATTCGATCATCTACAGCAAGATGCAGAGGCCGATCGCGCGTTTCTGCGCGACGTTAACGTGCGTCTCGCGCCTCGAGCTTCGCACGCTTTGTTTGTTTGATCGCCGCCGAGGGGCGCGGATCTTCTTCGTGGATCGTCGCGATACTCGATGTGGCGTCCTTGCCCAGCGCGGCACAGATGTCCGCATGGATGCGTTCGGCGGCGGCGCCGGCGCGGGCGGGATCGGTGGTGGAGAGCAGCAGGAAGAAACCTTCGTCGGTCCAGGCGATCCGGTCTTTCCTGCGAACTGTGCGGTGTAGGCGGCGTTCGACGTTGAGGCGGGCGCGGTGGAAATCGGTTGCGGTCAGGCCGGCGGGCAGCATTAGCTTCAAATCGAAGAAAAACGAGATCGCGTCGTCGTTTGCGTCCTCGGCCAGATCCTCAAAACGGCGCCGGAAAGATGCGTACTGAAGCATCGAATGGCTAACGTGCGCTTCTCGCATGGGGCGGCCCTTGTTTGAGATTTGCGACAAAGGCGATCATTACCCCCCGCGCTCTAATGGTGTGCCAACGCGCGCAGGGGATTTTGATTCAACGTTGAATCGAATTTGAGCGAGTTCAGCGCTTCATGCGCAGTTGGCCCATGTAGTCGCGTTTGCCGAGCGGCACGCCTTTCATACGCAGGATGTCGTAGGCGGTCGTGGCGTGGAAATGGACATTGGGCAGCGAGAAGGACAGCACGAAATTCGCCGCCGTGAAGGGCAGTTTGAAGTCGCGCATTTGGAAGATGATGTCGCGGTCTTCCAGCGCGTTGATCTCGGCCGGCGTCACCTTGACCAGCGTGTCGCGCGTGTCGGCGACCAGTTTTTGCAGTCCGGCATAGTCGTGGGCGGGCGATGAACCGGGCGGGAGGAAGGTGCCCTGCTTGATGCCCTCGATCGTCCCCAACGAATGGTGCGTAACGGACTGCACCTGGAAGCGGAACGGCAGCATATCGTGGAAGAGGCGCGTCTCGACGATTTCGTTCGGGTCGACGTTGTTGGCGGTGAAATGGGCGTGCGCACGTTCCATTACGCCGGAGAGCGCGCCGAGGGTCTGCAAGTAGCTCGCCACACTTAGGTCGTACAGTGATGTCGCCATGGTTTGTCTCCCGTTGGTTTCTGTTTGTTGACCTCGGAGACGACAAGTCGGGTGCGGTGCCGTCAAGGGGTGCGTGCGGACGTTAGGGTTTGTTACGACGGCGTGGTCGTAGTTAGGCTCTCCAGAGGGCGCGATTTGCGTCAATGAACTGGAGGAACGCCGCCCAGTGGGGGCGCCAATCGTCCTTGGCGTTGCAGGTGCGTACGACCGCGCGGAAATTGTTTGCGTCGGTGGCCTCGACTTCGATCGTAATGCCGTAGGGACGCGTTTCGAGGAGCAGGACGATCCAGCCGCTTTTGTCGGCCGCGCTGCCGACGCCTAGCGACCTGCTGGCAGCGAAAGCGCGAACGGCGTCCAGGAAGGTTTGGCGCTTTTCAGCGACCACGCGGATGACCGTGGTGTCGAGTTCGGTGTCGTCCTTTACGCCGGTGCACTTTTCATCCGGTTGCGCGGCGGCAAGTGGGATCAGTGGGAACGCGAGTGCGAGCGCGGCGAGGGCTGCGATTATGTGACGGCGTTTCGGCTTGTGAGTCATCGCCCCGTTCCCTCGGTCGGGGGTATTTGGCTTGCAAGACTGTTGCGGTGCAACCGGCTCACGCGCCGTCCGTGATGACAATTCTGAGAGCAGGGACTCGCCTAGCGGGCGACTTCCATCTTGATGGGGCCTTCGGCGCGGCCGTGGATGAACTGGTCGACGTAGGGGTTGCCGGAATTGTCGATGTCTTCCTTGCGGCCGGCCCAGATGATCTTGCCCTTGTAGAGCATCGCGATTTGGTCGGCGATTTTGCGCGCGCTGGCCATGTCGTGGGTGATCGAGAGCGTGGTCACGCCCATGTCCTTCACTGTCGCTACGATCAGGTCGTTGATGACGTCGGCCATGATCGGGTCGAGGCCCGTGGTCGGTTCGTCGAAGAAGATGATTTCGGGTTCGGCGGCGATAGCGCGGGCGAGGCCGACGCGCTTTTGCATGCCACCCGACAGTTCGCTGGGCGAGAGTTCGCCGACCTCCGGCCCCAAGCCCACTTTCGCGAGTTTTTGCAGCGCGATCTTTTTCGCTTCGGCGCGGCCAAGGCCGCGGCCTTGGATGAGGGCGAAGGCGACGTTCTCCCACACCTTCAGGGAGTCGAAGAGGGCGGCGGCTTGGAAGAGCATGCCGAACTTGCGGTTCACCGTTTCGCGTGCGCGGCCGGTGAGCCGCGTGACCTCTTGCCCGTCGACTTTGATCGAGCCTTTGTCGGGCGTGATCAATCCCAAGATGCTCTTGATCGTCACCGACTTGCCGGTGCCGGAGCCGCCGATGATGACGAGCGACTCGCCGGGCTGAACGGAGAGGTTGATACCGTCGAGGACGACCTTCGAGCCGAAGCGCTTGTGGACGTCCTTCATCTCGATCTTGGGCGTGGTCATCGGCTGCCCTCACCGAAGAAGAGCGAGGTCATGACGTAGTTGGCGGCCAGGATGAGGATGGCGGCGGAGACGACTGCGTTCGTCGTCGCAGCGCCGACGCCCTGCGCGCCGCCCTTCGAGTTGTAGCCGTGGTAGCAGCCCATCAGCGCGATGATGAAGCCGAAGACCGCCGCCTTATAAAGGCCTGAGGTGACGTCGCCGAATTTCAGGAAATCGACGGAGTTCTTCAGGTAGACGGCCGAGTTGAAATCCAGCGAGTAGACGCCGACCACCCAGCCGCCCATCACGCCGATGATGTCGGCGATGGCGACAAGGATGGGCATGGTCAGCACCGCCGCGACGAGGCGCGGGGCGACGAGGTACTTGAACGGATTGGTCGAGAGGGTGACGAGGGCGTCGATCTGCTCCGTCACGCGCATGGTGCCGAGTTCGGCTGCGATGGCCGCCGATACGCGGCCGGCGACCATAAGGCCCGCCATGACCGGACCAAGTTCGCGCGTGATGCCGAGGACCACGATCTGCGGCACCAGTGTCTCGGCGCCGATGTCGCTGCCGACGAAGATCTGGAGCGCCAGCGCGCCGCCGGTGAAGAAGGCGGTGAGGCCCACGACAGGGAGCGAGAAATAGCCGATGCGCATCATCTGCTGGCCGATGAGGCGGAAATAGATCGGCGGCATGACGACTGCGGGCACGGCCTTGGAGGCGAAGAGGGAGATGCGGCCGATCTCGCTCAAGAACGCGATGACGAAGCGGCCGACGAGGGCGAAGGGATTCATGAGCGGTGCGCCCCTGTGTAGTGGCGTTCGATGCGGGGACCGAGGCGCGTGTAAATTTCGTAGGGCAGGGTGCCGGCGGCTTTTGCCAGTTCGTCGACCGGCTGGTCCGGTCCGATGAATTCAACCGCCGTGCCGGGGTTTGTGTCGCGTTCGGGTATTTGGGTCACATCGAGCGTGACGAGGTCCATCGACACACGCCCGACGATGGGACATTTCACGCCTGCGATCACACCATGTCCCCTGTTCGACAGCGAACGCATCAGGCCGTCGGCGTAGCCGATGGCCGCGATGCCCAAACGCCGCGGCCCGCTTGCGGAATAGGTGGCTCCGTAACCGACGGTATCCCCCCTGTCAATCGACCGTACCTGCAGCAGGGGCGCCGTCAATCTTACCGTGCCGCGCATCGGGTTTTCGCTCGATTTCCCTGGGTTCCCGCCATAAAGGGCAATGCCGGGGCGCACCAAGTCAAAGGCGAAGGGGGCACCGAGGAAACAACCACCCGATGCAGCGAGGCTGAAGCGGGTGTTGGAGAATCGGTTCATGAGCGCGCGGAAGCGGGTGAGCTGCTCCTCATTCTTGCCGTGCTCCGGGTCGTCGGCGGAGGCGAGGTGGCTCATCACCAGACTTGGCTCGGCAGCGCCTTCGACCATCGTGAGGTCGGCCTCCGACAGGCCGAGGCGCGACATGCCGGTGTCGAGATGAAGGCCGTGCTGCGTGCGCAGGCCCGCCTTCAGCCAGTCGATCAGTTGCGGCTTGCTGGAAATCACCGGCGCGAGTTTGTGTTCGGCAAAGAGTGCGCGGTGCGCGGCATCGTAACCGTGCAAAACGAAGATCGTGGCGTCCGGAATTGTGTGGCGCAGCGTTGCGCCTTCTTCGACATGCGCCACGAAGAACGTCTTGCAGCCCGCCGCAGACAGCGCGAGCGCGATCGGCTTTGCGCCGAGGCCGTAGCCGTCAGCCTTCACCACGGCCGCGACCTCCGCCGGCTTCACCTGAGCGATGAGGCGGCGGTAGTTCTCGACGATCGCGAGCAGGTCGATGGTCAGGGTGGGGCGCGAGAGGGCGTGCATTAGGCTCGCGGGTAGCACGGAATGTGGGGCCAAACCAAGGCGCGGGGTGGATTACCGTGCGGCGGGGCTCAGGTCGTGGGCGATGTCGCGCAGTTCGCGTGCGCGGCGGGCCGTTTCGTCCAGGCTGCATTGCGCGGCAATCATCAGGCCCCAGGCGCTGGTGTCGGTGGTTTTGTAGTAACCGCACTTCGCGTCACGGTAGGCCAACCAATGGCGCTGCACGTCCTTCAGGAGCGCAAACGACGTGCTGTCCGGATTGGCGGACAGCGTGGCCCACGCCTTGTTCAGCAGAACGTCCCAGGCAGCCGTCTCATTGTCCGCACACGTTGCGTGCGCTGCCTCGCCACCGGCGGTGATGGCGTCGTGGCATGGACCCTGGATGATGCCGACGCATTTCGCGGGGTCGCCTTGTTTGGCGATGCAGGCCTCGATTTCGCGCGCGGCTTTGGTGATTTGCGATTTGGTGAGTAGCGGGTCGGCGCTCGCTGTGGCGCAGAGGGTGAGGGCGGCAATGACAGTCAGGATGCGGGCACTCATGGCCGCAATACTAATGCGGAACAAAATCCTGCGCCATCTGGAGCCGGCGTGCGGCGTTACTTTGGACGGTTGATCTGTAGGGTGACAGTGTCCGGGCGCCGCTCCGCGGTCCGGCTTTCGTCAGCAAGATCGTAGAATTTGGTGAACCGCGGCTCGAAGCGGAGCGTCACTTTGTTGGTCGGGCCGTGACGATGCTTTTCGACCAAGACGTCCGCCATGAACTCAATGGCATTGAACTTTTCTTGCCATTTCTGAAGCGCCGCTGGGTCATCGGTCGCGGTCGGCATCTTCGTTTGCATATAATAGGCTTCGCGATAGATGAACATCACGACGTCGGCATCCTGCTCGATCGAGCCGGACTCGCGAAGGTCGGCGAGGGTGGGACGCTTGTCGTCGCGATTGTCCACGCCGCGTGAAAGCTGCGACAGCGCGACCACAGGCACCGAGAGTTCTTTTGCCAGGGTTTTCAGGCCCTTGGAAATCTCGGTCACTTCCTGCACGCGGCTTTCGGCGTTGCGCTTCGATGCCGAGCCGGTCAGCAGCTGCAAATAATCCACGACGATCAAGCCGAGGCCG
>JAEUMM010000348.1 GCA_016792645.1 Alphaproteobacteria bacterium
CTGAAATCTGCGTTGATGGCGGGTGCGGCGGTCGCGACGTTCGTAAGCGTCGCGCCGGCAAGCGCGCAAGACCAATCGGTCGAAAAAGTCGTCGTGACCGGCTCGCGCATTCCGCAAAAGGGCCTGACCTCGTCGTCGCCCGTGTCGACGATCTCGGCGACTGAGCAGAGAATCCAGGGCACGACCAGCTCGGAAGAGCTGATCAACAGCATGCCGCAGGTTCTGGCCAACCAGGGCGCGGAAGTTTCGAACGGTTCGTCCGGCACCGCGACGCTCGACCTCCGCGGCATCGGTCCGCAGCGCACGCTCATCCTGATCAACGGCCGCCGCTTGAACCCGGCGAGTTCGACGCAGAACACCCCCGACGTCAACAACATCGCGCTCGCGATGGTCGAGCGCGTTGAAGTCCTCACGGGCGGCGCGTCGGCCGTCTACGGCGCGGACGCCGTCGCCGGCGTCGTCAACTTCATCTACCGCAAGAACTTCGAAGGCGTCGAAGTCGGCGCCCAATACCGCATCACCGACCACGAAAACAGCGACCAGTTCAGCCGCAATCTGATCGCGACGGCCGGCGCCGTGAACCCGAACGAGTTCTCCCTTCCGGACAAGCACGTCAACGACGGCCGCATCGTCCAGATCTACGGCATCATGGGCGCCAACACCGGTGACGGCAAAGGCAACGTGACGCTGTTCGCGCAATATCGCCACGCCGAGCCGATCCTGCAGTCCGAGCGCGACTTCTCGGCCTGCTCGATCGCGACCAACGGCGGCGGCGCCGGCGTGCACGTCTGTCAAGGCTCCAGCAACTCGGCCTTCGGCCGCTTGGCGAGCTTCGACATCGCGACGCCCGCGCGCATCCAAACCGCGACCGGTTCGCAGGCATTGCCGGGCGCGCAATTCGTCGGCGCCACCCACAACTTCAACTTCGGTCCGGCGAACTATCTGCAGCGCCCCGACGAGCGCTACATCCTCGGCGCGATGGGCAACTACGACATCGCGGCCGACACGCAAGTCTACGGCGAGTTCCAATTCAACGACGACCGCACGGTCGCTCAGATCGCCGCGTCCGGCTTGTTCCGGGGGTCAGGCTTGGCGCGCGGCAACTACATCCTGAATTGCGACAATCCCTTCATGACGCCCGCAGGCGTCGCGGCGCCCAATCGTCCGCTCGACGTTTACTGCCTTGCCGCGGGCCTCGGCTCGACGGGCCAAGCCTCGCTCGACATCGGCCGGCGCTTCGTCGAGGGCGGCAACCGTCAAGACGACTTCCGCCACTCCTCGTTCCGTTCCGTCTTGGGCTTAAAGGGGACGCTCGAGGACATCGCTTGGGACTATGACGTCTATGCGCAGTACGGCCAGACCGTGCAGTCGCGCACGTATCTCAACGACGTGTCGCTCTCGCGCATCGCGCGGTCGCTGCAAGTCGTCAATACGGGCCCGAACGGCATCCTCGGCGACGCCGACGACGCGCCGATCTGTACGTCGGTGTTGAACGGCAGCGACACATCATGCGTCCCCTACGACGTCTTCCGCACCGGAACGCTGACGCCGCAATTGTTGTCCTACCTCGTCACGCCGGGCTTCCAAATCGGCACGACGTCGGAATGGGTCGTCAACGCCGCGTTCAACGGCGAATTGGACATGGCGAGCCCGTGGGCGGATACGAACGTGTCGGCGGCGTTCGGCGGCGAGTACCGCCAAGAAAAACTGGAACACCGCGTCGACACCGCATTCTCGACCGGTGACCTCGCCGGCCAAGGTGGTCCGACGCCGTCGGCGGCCGGTTCGTTCGACGTCTGGGAAGCCTTCGGCGAGGTCTCGATACCTCTCGTCGAAGACGCGCCGTGGGCGAAGCAGATTGAGATCAACGGCGGCTACCGCATTTCGGACTACGAAACGGCCGGCATCACGCACACCTACAAATACGGCGGTTCGTGGTCGCCGACCGAGGACCTGCGCGTCCGCGGTTCGTTCCAACGCGCGGTGCGCGCGCCGAACGTTGTCGAGTTGTTCGGCACGTCGTTCCTCGGACTGTGGAGCGGCCAGGATCCTTGCGCCTCGACCACGACTTCGCCGCCGGCCTTCACGGCGACACAGTGCGCCAACCTGGGCCTGACGGCGACGCAGATCTCGAACTTCCAGACAAGCCCGAACTTCTCGTGCCCGTCGGCACAGTGCGCCGCACGGTTCTCGGGCAACGCGAACCTAAAGCCTGAGGAGTCCGACACGCAGTCCTTCGGCGTTGTCTTCACGCCGACCTTCCTCAAAGGGTTCAGCGCCTCGGTCGACTACTTCGACATCTTCGTCGACAGCGTTATCGGCGTCGTGCCGCAGGCCGTTATTCTGCAGACTTGCGCCACTGATCCCGGCAACGCGTTGTGTTCGAAGATCAACCGTGCCGCCGGCTCGGGTATCCTCTTCGGCTCGGGCTTCATCGACAGCCCGACCGAGAACCTCGGGTCGATCCAAACCACCGGCCTCGACGTCGACGCGAACTACCGCCTCGACCTCGGCGACATGGATATGGACGGCAACATACTGACGTTCAATCTTGTCGGAACGCGCGTGTTCACGCACGAGGCGACGCCTCTGCCTGGCGGCGCGACATATGACTGCGTCGGCCTCTATGGCCCGACCTGCGGTGTCACCGTAGGCTCCGCATCGCCGGTCGCGGAGTGGCGGCACAAGCTGCGCGCAACGTGGGGCACGCCGTGGGACATGAACATCTCGCTCGCGTGGCGCTACATCTCGGAGACGAGCTACGAAGGCAACTCGCCCGATCCGTCGCTCAACAACGGCGTCGGAAACACGGCTGACGCAGTCATCCGGGCGTATGACTACTTCGACGTCGCGTTCGACTGGTCGGTGAGCGACAACATCAAGATCACCGGCGGCATCAACAACGTTGCCGACGAAGACCCGCCGATCCTGGACTCGAACGTCCTCGGCGTTTCTGGTCCTCCGTTCGGCAACGCGAACACCTATCCGGTCATCTATGACTCGCTCGGCCGCGAAGTGTTCATCGGTATGTCGACGCGCTTCTAAGGTCTCAACGAGAACGACAAACGGCGGTCCGAAAGGGCCGCCGTTTCCTTTTGAGCTATCGATAGGTCAGTCAGCGCGCAGGCGCGTAAGGACCCAGTGCCGCGAACAGCGGCCCCAGATGCGTCTCATAGCTTCGCCAACGCTCGACCGCTGCTGTCGAAATCGGCCGGCGCACTTGCGCGACGCTCGCGGTTCGCACGGTCCGTTCGTTCTCGTTGAAGCGCAGGCAGGCATCGTTCCAAGGAAGGCCGCACGCCGCCACCACATCGCGCACCACGCCCTCCAAATCGCCGATCAAACGCTCGTGCTCGACATGTTTGATCCGCCCCGGCAGCGCTTGTTCCCAGTGCGCCATGACCTCGCGATAGCGTACGAACTGCCGCCCGATCGCGCCGAGGTCATAGCTCGCCTCGTTTCGCCGCCCGAACAGCTGACGGAAGTTGGACAGGCACGTATCGACCGGATCGCGCACGCTGTGCAGGATCACAGCGTTGGGCAGCGCCAGGCGAATGATCCCGACATGGATATAGTTGCCCAGCATCTTGTCGATGACGCGGCCCCGCCCGTCCCAGCCCAATTCCTTGAGCGCCGCCAGATACGCCGCGCCAATCTCGCGATAAAAGGTGGACGCATTGAACCGCCCCGGATCGGCCTTCAACTCGTTCACCGCCGCGCGGAACGTGCGCGACAGGGCGAGCGTCTCGCCTAAGCCCTGAACATCCGGATGGCTCGACAGAATCTGCTCCAGCAGCGTCGACCCCGATCGCGGCATGCCGACAATGAAGATCGGCGCGTTGGAGGGATCGCCCCCGCCGCCGAACTTCGCGAAATAAGCCGGCGTGAACGTCCGCATCGTCTCGCGCACGACGTTCTCGTGCATGCGCTCGGCCTGCTCGACCGTGGTGAACGCCGGCGCCTCGCCCGGCAACGACGCCATCCACGCCGCGATCGAAGGATCGACACTGTCGCGCCGTAGGCGATTGCCCTCGGCGTACGCCGCGAACGCCTCGTCGAAATTCTTCTGCCGCTCGAAGATGTTGCCGAGCGCAAAATAGGCATGCACGCGCGTGTCGACGGCGGCGCGTTCGTTTGCGGCCATCACCGCCAGCCGCTCGCCCTGCGCCGGCGTCAGCAACGCCGGATCGATCGCCGCCAGTCCGAAATACCCTGCAACCGACTCCGGCCAGGTCTCCAGAACCTTGGTGTACGTCGCCGTCGCCTCCTTGAGCCGACCGGCGGTCTGCAGCGCCGCGGCAAGCTTCACCCAATTGTCGTGGCGGTCGGGCTCGCGCGCGCAAGCGTCGCGATAGAACGCGGTCGTCGCCGCAACATCGCCTAGGCTCTCCAGCACGCCCGCCAAGGCGGCGCGCGCCTCGGTGGAATCGGGAACCTGCGCCACAACACGTTCGAGCCGCCGCTTGGCCGTCATCATGCGCCCGTCGCGCATGTCGAGGTCGGCGAGCATGACCAGCGCCCCAGGCGCATCGGGATCGTGCGCCAGGATGGCCTCGTAGAGCCGCCGGGCGCGCACCAGGTCGCCCGAAAGATGCACGCGCTTGGCCTCGGCGAGCATCGACTGGAAGACGTCTTGTGTCAGTGGCGTGGGCATCGGGAATCCATTACGGCCGCCCACCCACTCTTGGCCACGCAATATTCCGTGTCCCAATCCAGTTGGAGGGGCCGTTGGTTAAGCCCCGTCGGTTGACGCCGCCCGCCCGATCTGTCACTTCGCGCGGCCCATGTCCGCGCCCAAACTCATCGCCGGCCTCGCCGAAATCGCGCCCCATTACGGCGCGCTGCTCTGCGACGTCTGGGGCGTGATCCACAACGGCCGCGAAGCCTTCCCCGGCGTCGTCGAGTGCCTGAGGACCTACCGCAAGCAGGGCGTGGTCCTTCTGCTGTCCAACGCCCCGCGCCCTTCGCCGCCGATCCGCGAGCAGCTCGCAAGCTTCGGCGTGCCGGCCGACGCCTACGACACGATCGTGACCTCCGGCGATCTCACGCGCAAACTGCTCGCCGAAAAATCCGCCCACGGAACGTTCAAGATCCATCGCGTCGGCCCCGACCGCGACGCCCCGCTCTACGAAGGTCTGAACATCGCACCCGTCGCCATGGACGAGGCCGAAGCCATCGTCTGCACCGGCCCCTTCGACGACAACAAAGAAGGCCCCGACGACTACCGCGACTACTGGAAGCCCGCACTCGCGCGCCGTCTGCCGTTCTACTGCGCAAACCCGGACCTCGTCGTCCAACGCGGCGACCAACTCATCTACTGCGCCGGCGCGCTCGCCCAAGACTACCAACGCCAAGGCGGCGAAGTGGTCTACCTCGGCAAACCCCACGCCCCCGTCTACGACTTCGTCGAAGCGCGCCTCAAAGAACTCGCCCGCCCCGTCCCCCGCGCGAAATGGCTCGCCATCGGCGACGGCCTGAAAACGGACATAAAAGGCGCCACCGACGCTGGCCTCGCAGCCCTCCTCATCACCGGCGGCATCCACGAACCCGAACTCTCCGACGCCGCGCACCAGCCCGATCCCGCAAAGATTGCAGCCGTACTGAACGCCGGCGCCCTCAAGGCAACCGCCGCGATGCGCCGCTTGGTGTGGTGAGGACAAGCCGCTTCAGCCGCTTGTGAGGCCGTGCGCGCGTCGATAGATTGCCTTCGACCCACCCATTTGAATGGCATGAAAGGGACCGGCATGACGGCCAACGGCTATTTCATCGAAGATCTGACAATCGGCATGTCCGCCTCTTACGGCAAGACGGTCTCGGAGGCCGACATCGTCCTGTTCGCGGGCGTCTCGGGCGACACGAACCCGGTCCACCTCGACCAAACCTTCGCGGAGAAGACGCCGTTCAAGACGCGCATCGCCCACGGCATGCTCTCGGCCGGCTTCATCTCGACGGTCATCGGCACAAAGCTGCCCGGCCCCGGCGCCATCTACATGAGCCAAACCCTGCGCTTCAAAGCGCCGGTGAAGATCGGCGACACGGTCACCGCGACCTGCACGATCACCGAGATCATTCCCGAAAAGAAACGCGCCGTTCTCTCGACGGTCTGCAAAGTCGGCGACACCGTGGTCATCGAGGGCGAAGCCCTGATCATGGTCCCCTCGCGCGGCAAATAACGAACGCCGCGCCGGATCCCCGATGCAAGTCTTCCGGCACTATGAGCAACTGCCGACGGCCGCGCGCGGCGCCGCCGTGGCCATCGGCAACTTCGACGGCGTCCACCGCGGCCACCAAGCCCTGATCGCGCGCACCAAAGCGCTGGGCGATAAGCTGGGCGTCTTGGTCTTCGAGCCGCACCCGCAGGAGTTCTTCAAGCCCGCCGGCGAACGCTTCCGCCTGACGCCCTTCCGCGCCAAGGCGCGCTTGCTGGAACACTACGGCGCCGACATTCTCTACGCGCTGCACTTCGACGCCGCCTTGGCGTCGCTGACCGCCGACGAGTTCATCGCCAAAGTCCTCGTCGAAGGCATGGGCGTAAAGCACATCGTCGTCGGCGCCGATTTCCAATTCGGCAAGGGCCGCACCGGCAACGTCGAATTGCTGAAGACACGCGGCAAGGAACACGGCTTCGGCGTCACCGTCTTCGACACCGTCGGCACGCCCGACGATCCGAAAATCTCCTCGACCCGCATCCGCGAAGCGCTCCGCGCCGGCAAGCCCGACACCGCCGCCAGATTCCTCGGCCATTGGTGGACGGTGGAGGGCAGGGTGGCGCCCGGCGACAAACGCGGCCGCACCATCGGCTTCCCCACCGCCAACGTCTCGCTCGAAGGCTATCTCGAACCCGCACTCGGCGTGTACGCCGTGCGCGTCGAAGTCGCCGGCAAGTCCTACGACGGCGTCGCCAACTTCGGCCGCCGCCCCACCTTCGACAAGAAAGACGTCCTGCTCGAAGTCCACATCTTCGACTTCGCGGGCGACATCTACGGCCAGCAGATCATCGTCTCGTTCGTCGCGTACTTGCGCGCCGAGATGAAATTCGCCGGCCTCGACGCGCTGAAGGCGCAAATTGCCGCTGACGGCGAAAGCGCCAAGCACATTCTTAAGGCAACGCCGGGCACGCCGCCGCCGTTGTGACGATCCGCGCGCGCTCTCAAGCGCGAATCGCGCCGATTTGCGGCAGTTCTCAAATCGCAACCGAAACCTGGCGCGCGCGTGATTCACATCATCGGCACGCGTGTCGTCATCAGGAGATCATTTTCGCTTCACACGCCGTTGATGCACGAGAGCGATCTCTCCCGCGCCGGCCACGCAGCCGCGTTGCGCCGTTCATTCCCGGAGAGAAAGCACATGAAGAAGCTGCTGATTGCTGTTGCGCTCGCGTTTTCGAGCTTTCCCGTCGTGGCAGACGCAAGACCGAACGACGACAGGCTCGTCACGGCCAGCATCGACGTGTTCTATGGCGACTTGAATCTAGACCACGCCGCTGGCGCCGCGGTGATGCTGAACCGCATCAAGAGTGCGGCGGTCCGCGTGTGCGGCGGCGCGCCACACGGGCTCGATCTGAAAGGGCAGAGGGACTTTCGCGCGTGCGTCGCCGACGCAACCAACGACGCGGTTCGCCAACTGAATGCGCCGCTCGTCACAGCGCTGCACACGGGCCGCAACGCCGGCCCGCGCGTCGCCGGTCGTTAGCTTTCAAGAGGCGCGGGGGCCCCGGCGCCTCCGCGTCACCACGTCTCGACCCAAGGCCGCACGTCCAGCTCATGCGTCCACGCGCTGCGCTGCTGCGTGTGCAACGTCCAATAATTCTCGGCGATCGCGTCCGGGTCCAACAGCCCATCCGGCCCGCGCTGGTCTTTCAGCGTCGGGATCAGCGTATTCACGCGCTCGCCGTCGATCGCGCCGTCGACGACGACGTGCGCAACGTGAATCCCTTTCGGCCCGAACTCGCGCGCGGCCGATTGCGCCACCGCCCGCAACGCCGCCTTCGCCGAAGCAAAGCCGACGAAATTCGCCCGCCCGCGCAACGACGCGCTGGCGCCGGTATAGATCAGCGTCCCCTTCGCGCGCGGCAGCATGGCGCGGATCGCCGCCTGTCCGAAGTAAAGCCCGGCCAACGCGTTCACGCGCCAAAATTCCTCGAACCGCTTCCCGTCGATGTCCAGAAACGATCCCGGCCAATTGCCGCCGGCGTTGAACACGGCGACCTCCACCGGCGCCGCGGCTTCCGCAGCGGCGATAACGCGCACGATCGTTGCCTGATCGGTCACGTCGCCGACAATGCCGTCGACGACCGCGCCCGCGCCGCGCATCTCAGCGACGCTCGCGGTCAACTTCTCCGCATTGCGTCCCAGCACCGTGAGCCGAAACCCTTCGCGCGCAAACCGCCGCGCGATGGCGGCGCCCAACCCACGCGCAGGTCCAACGCCCGCAATAACCGCCGATTTGTTCGCCATCACGCAAAAACCTCCTTCAAGAACGACACCTTCGCTCGCACGAACGCCGATCCGCATCCGCGTCGTACCATGCAGGAAGTTGCGAGTGAGTGCAGGATGCAAAGACCCGCCGCCATTGACAACGCCTCTCTGCCCGGGGCATCGCTTAAATGTGAATGTTGGGGTCCGCACAATTCAATTCAGCGAAAGACTTGACCCCATGACCGCCGTTTCCTCGCAGCAGAGCCGGTACCATCCCACGATAATCGCCCTTCACTGGGGCGTGCTCCTCCTCATGATCGGCGTCTACGCCAGCATGGAGCTGCGCGAGTTCTGGCCCCGGGGCAGCACGCTGCGTGAAGGGTTGAAGCTCGTGCACTACTCGTTGGGCCTGACGGTGTTCGCGCTCGTCATAGCGCGTATCGTCATCCGCCTGCGAACGACGACACCTGCGGTTACACCGCCGCTGTCACCTCTGCTGAAACTCGGCGCGACCGGCGCCCACCTCGCGCTCTACGCCTTCATGATCGCCATGCCGCTCTTGGGCTGGGCGACGCTCAGCGCCGAAGGCAAATCGATCATCTTCTTCGGCATCCCGATCTTTCCGATCGCGCCGGTGAGCGAAACCCTCACCGAATTCTTCGAGGAAACGCACGAACTCATCGGCGACATCGGTTACTTTCTCATCGGCGCCCACGCCGCCGCCGCCCTCTACCACCACTATATCCGCCGCGATAACACCCTCGTCCGCATGGCGCCCTTTCTGGACCCAGGCCCTAAAGCGCCGCTTTGACCGGCCCGTTCGCCTTTGCTAAACCCCGGCCTGCCCTGGGTCCCGAGGGGGATGGCAATGGATGAACCGATGACGATGTTTTTGTTGGCTCTGGCGCGAATTACCGGCGCGATCGCTTAAGCGGCGAATCGCCTCCAAGCCCGCGTGCGCGCGGCGACCTATTTCTATTCATCGCCAATTCGAAGAGCTATCCCATGACCACGACCGACGAACCGACCGCGCCCGCGCGCGAGTACAAAGACACACTCTTCCTGCCCGACACCGACTTTCCGATGAAGGCCGGCCTGCCGAAGGCTGAGCCCGAATGGCTCGCCTGGTGGGACAAGATCGGCTTCTACAAGCGCCTGCGCGAGGCCGCGAAGGGCCGCCCGAAATTCATCTTCCACGATGGCCCGCCCTACGCGAACGGCAACATCCATCTCGGCACCGGCATGAACAAGATCCTGAAGGATTTTGTCGTGCGCAGCCAAGGCATGCTGGGCAAAGACACGCCCTACGTTCACGGGTGGGACTGCCACGGCCTGCCCATCGAATGGAAGGTCGAGGAAAAATACCGCAAAGAAGGCAAGGACAAGGACCAAGTCCCGCTGATCGAGTTCCGCCAGGAATGCCGCGACTTCGCGAACCACTGGCTGAACGTGCAGCGCTCTGAGTTCAAACGCCTGGGCGCCACCGGCGACTGGGACAATCCCTACACGACGATGGCCCCCGCCAGCGAAGCCATCATCGTCGCCGAAATCCAAAA
>JAEUMM010000041.1 GCA_016792645.1 Alphaproteobacteria bacterium
GCCTCAGGTCGGGGCGGAGGTCTCGCCACTCATAGCGCGTCGCCAAAACGTGCGTGTAGATGTTGCCGGCGATGCGGTCCTTCTCTTCGGCGGTGAACGGGGGCGTCGGCAGCTTCGTGAACACCTGGTTTAATATGAAAATCTCCACGGCCGCTTTGGTCTGCTCATTCCGCCAAAAACGATCCAGCGCCGCCAACTGCACGTTGATGGCCGTCAACAACTCGCGGCTCGCCTGCTTGATCCGCTCCCGTTGCGGCTACTGGCGCAACGCACTCAGCTCAGCAGCCGCTGTGCGATCAGATTGCGGTGGGTCTCGTTTGTTCCTGAGTAGATGCTGGCGGCGCGGGTCGCCAGATACTTGCGGCTCGCGAAGGCGCCGACCTCCGTCCATGGACTTGGCGTCGCGCCGGACGCCGCCGCGGCGATGCCTGCCGCGTTGAGCAAATGCACGGCAAGCTTCTGGTGCAGTTCGGTCGCGAGCGTCTTCAGCATCGAAGCCTCTACCGAGCCGACCCCGTCATAATGTCTGCGGCTCAGCACGCGTAGCTCGAGCATTTCGAACGCCGTCAGCTCGCACGTCAGTGAATGCAACTCCTGGCGCAGCTGCGCACGCGCGGTGCCACCGTGGCTGTCGATGGTCTGCGCGGTCTTGCGGTGCGCCCGCCACAACAACCCCGACGTGGTGTTGTTGCCGCGGGCCAGGCGCATGAGGTGCTTGGCGACCGACCAGCCGTCGTTCTCTTCGCCGACGCGGTTCGCGAACGGCACGCGCACGTTGTCGAAAAGAACCTCGTTGAATTCGAAGTCGCCCGACAGCGTTCGGATCGGCTTCACCGTAATGCCTTCGCTCGCCATATCAATCAGCAAGAACGTGATGCCGTATTGCGGCTTTGTCCCGCGCGCGGTGCGCGCCAGGCAGAACATGCGATTGGCGATGTGCGCGCCGGTCGTCCAGATCTTGGAGCCGCTCACGGCATAGTGACCGTCCGCCGCGACGGCGCGGGTTTGAAGTGCGGCCAAGTCCGATCCCGCGCCGGTTTCGGAGAACCCCTGGCACCACAGATCGCTGCCGTCCAAGATGGCGGGGAGATAACGCCGCTGCTGCTCGGGCGTCCCGGCCGCGATCAAGAGCGGACCGAGGCTACGCACGCCGCCCGCGAACAAGACCGGCGCGTCGTTCGCCGCGCATTCTCGTTCGAAGATCAGGCGCTGCGCCGGGCTCCAGCTCGTACCGCCGAACGCCACCGGCCAAGCCGGCGCGATCCAGCCCCGCTCGTACAGGCGCCGGTGCCACACACGGCAAGCGCCGATCTCGGAATGCACGCCCGTCGTGTCGCGTCCCGCTTCACGCAAGTCCGCCGTCAAAGCCACGGCGAAGAACTCACGCAACATGCGCACAAAGCCCGCGTCGTCCATAACTGGGGGGGAACTGTGCGCGATCATGGCCGGACACGACATAGGCCAGTATGCGAATCAGAAGGGCGGCGCCGCCTTGACCTATCTCAACTGGTCGGTGCGCAAGTACGCATACCGCCCAGCGCGGCGCGATCGCCGACCTCAGCCATAAGCCTGTCCGCGAGGGCTTTGCCTCGCTCGCCTTCGTCGTTGATGAAATGAAAATACGATACCAACATCAAAACGTCGGGCGTCTCGCCGTCGTCGGCCAAAGGCGCGTGAAATGTCTCGCTGACGTAGAAACGTTGATCCGCGAACTCCACGCGGCCGACGGTGCGCGTCGGAACGCGCGACTCCAGGGAAGGGGTCCACACGGCGATCCATTTGTCGGCGAACCGTTTCGGCACGGCCTCGTCGAGAAATCGCCCGGTCATCGCGCCGCCCATGAACTTGTCGAGTCCGCTGCCGATGAGCTTCGCTTTGAACCGCGTTCGCGCGCCATCTCGCACAATGCTGAGAAACGCAAGATTGGGCAGGACCATCTTGAGGTCGTACATCGTGAAGTCGCCGCGCGCAGGCATCGTTCGCGTGCCGCGCTTCACCTCCCATATCCCATGCACGGATTTCAGCTGCGGCGTCGCGAATCGCAGCAACGGATCGCCGATGAGCGGCCAGCTGTTACGGCCGGCCAACATATTTATCTGTTCGGATGCACGCTCTTGTTCAGTGCTGGCCATCTCGCCAGTCTGTTGGAGGCTCTTGAACCAACTCTTAACGCACGTGATTACCGCCCGATGCAGGTTGTCGCATTCAGCGGCCCGCGATGTCGCAAACGCGGCAAATGAAGTCGGCAATTCCCGGAACGTCGTTAAGCGCAAACGTGGTGCGGTTTCGCACATGCTCGGAATGGTCGGTGACGACGGCGACGACACTTGCGTCGAAGTCTGCGATCAGCGGTGCGCTCTCGCGTTGCTGCGTAACTTCAAGTTTCGGATGGCTGTCACCCTTGAACCCTTCGACCAGCACAAGGTCGCAGGGGCTCAGCCGTACCAACAGATCGTCGAGGCTCGGCGGGGCCTCTCCGCGCAGTTCATGCATCAAGGCCCAGCGCGCGCCGGACCCGACGAGCACCTCCGACGCGCCCGCCTGCCTGTGGCGGTAACTGTCTTTACCAGTGACGTCGATGTCGAACGCGTGATGAGCGTGCTTTATGGTTGAAACGCGTAAGCCGCGCCGCGTGAACTCTTCGACCAGCGCCACGATCAGCGTCGTCTTTCCGCTGTTCTTCCATCCGGTAATTCCAAAAACATTGTTCGCGCGCATGGGGCGTTATCACTCTTCGTTTTGTGCTGTAATGCGTCAAGGATCCGGCGAACCGGCAGAAGGCATGGCAAAGCCAAATGGGCGCATCGCCTTCTTCGAAAGCATCGAACGGCGCTTTGCGTTTCAAGCGCGCGTATCGACGTTGCTGGCCGCGGTGACAGGCTTCTACATGGTGTACCGGCTC
>JAEUMM010000371.1 GCA_016792645.1 Alphaproteobacteria bacterium
TAACTTCAAAACCAACGTCATGGCGCTCTTCCACCTCGCCCGCGCGGTAGCGCCCGCGATGATCGAGGCCGGGCAAGGCGCAATCATCGCGACCGGCAACACGTCGGCCTATCGCGGCAAAGCCAATTTCGCGGGCTTCGCCCCCACCAAAGCCGCGCAACGCATTCTCGCGGAATCGCTCGCGCGCAGCCTAGGGCCGAAGGGCATCCACGTCGCCTATCTCGCCATCGACGCGGTCATCGACGTGCCGTGGACGCGCAAGCAATACGCAGACAAGCCGGACGACTACTTCGCCAAGCCCGCCGCCGTCGCGAACGTGGCGTGGGACATCGCCCACCAGGACCGCTCGACCTGGGCCTTCGACACCATCGTTCGCCCCTTCGGCGAAAGCTGGTAGCGAAAAGCAAAACGGGCGCCGTCGCCGGCGCCCGTTTCAAATTCAGAACGAAAGATCGGCTTAGCCGCCGACGACGATCGCGCCGTAGTCCATCTGGTTCCAGGCCGGACCCGAACGGTCGTTCGCTTGCGTCGAGCCTTCGTCGACGCCGAAGTGGAACGTCACGCCGATCTTCACGGTGTGAACGTCACGGTCGGTGCTGATCGGGAAGGTGTTGACCTCGAAGTCCGTCGTGCGGCCTTCATACGCGAGCCACAGGCTCAGGCCTTCCTTCTCTTCCGGCCAGTATTCGGCTTTGGCGCCCCAATGCCACGTGTCGACGTCGAGGAAGCCGAAGCCCGCATCGCCGCTGATGTAGCCGACATTGGCCGACAGCGCGAACTTCTGCGAAGCGTACCAGCGCACTTCCGCGTCGGCGAACCAAGCGTTGTTCAGGAACAGCTCGTCGTTCGACGGGAAGAAGAAGCCGAGGTCATCCGAGCTGGAGTCGAGGTAGCCGCCCTTGAGGCCGAACGTGAAGTTCTTCCAGTAGTACTGGCCTTCCACGCCCGCGAAATAATACTCGGCATTCGGCGAACCGAGGAAGAAGAGTTCCGGACCCGACGACACGCCAGCGCCCGCGAACACGCCGACGGCGTACTGATCGGTGCGATAGTAGAAGTGAGCGCCACCCTGGAAGCCCGCGTCGCGATCAAGCGAGATCAGCGAACTGTCGGCGAAGCTGCCGACGCCCAAGAAGTCGAGCTGCAGGTTCAGGTTCGGCGTGAAAGCGATGTTCAACTGCGCTTCGCCGGTGATGGACGTGAACGAATCGTCGAACACGTCGATCGGGCCAAACGCCAGTTCGTCGTCTGTGAACGACTGCCCAACGCCCAAGCTGATGTTGCCGGTGAACTTGTTGGCAGCCGCCGTTGCGCTCACGCCCGTCAGAGCGATCGCGACAATAGCCGTACCGGCCATACCGGCCATTTTCCAATTCATGAAGGTCTCCATTACCCAGGGATGAAGTAGTTAAGAAAAGCGCTGCGCCGCATGGTTTTAAGAAGATTTTGCGCGGTGCAGAAAAGGCGGCGGACCATCACATGCGTGGGCGCGGAAAGTAAAGAAAAGAATCCTAGGCAAAAGGGGGATAACATTGGAGCATGAAGACTGTAGGAAATCTGCGGATACCTATAGTTAATCTGACCAAATGAGGTACCACTTTCGGATATGCTTTAATTGCATACCAGCACTCTGGAAGCGCGTTGCGACATCAAGGCTTTGCCGTGGTTTACGTGCAACAACGCTAACGCACACGCTGGCGTTGGTGCCCGTCTGAATTTACTATGGCTCCGCGATCTTCTTGGGGGACACGGGAAGACGCGGGAACAGCGATGGGGAACTCGTGGACACGTTCATAGCCACGATCTTGAATTTTGCGGCTGAAACGACGCTGTACGATGTGGCGGTGACGACGCTGTGCGCGTTGCTGCTGCTCGCCATCGTGTACATGGTGCTCGAGCATCTGAGCTTGCGTGAGCGCCACAAGGCGACGGAAGCTGCACTCTTCGATCGCACCATCGGCAAGCAGAGCACCAACTGGGCCAACGCCGCGCAGAATCTCGAGCGCAAAGCGAAAGACCCGGGCGACGTCGCGCGCTCGACGGCAATGACGCACCTCTACATGCTCGACGAAGCCGCGAACGCGTGGCTAAAGGGCAGTCAATGGGCGGAAGCGTTGCGCGTCACCCAGGAGTTTCTGCGCGAATGCTGTCACGCGATCAGCAAGCCTAGCATTCACGAAGACGATTTCCGCGCGGCTTCGGATTTGATCGAATTGCGCCTCGGCACATATCCCGACCTCTCGAAGGCGGCGAGCGAAGCGACGGAAAATGCGGTGGCGTTTCTCACCGCGCTCGACACCATGCTCTCGATTGTTCCAAACAGCCCGCGCGTCGAGCAGCTGCGCGAACACCTCACCGCGGCGCGCACGGCTGTCGAAGCAAAGCCGCCGGCGCCGAAGCCCAGACCCACGCTCTTTGCGCGGCTTAGACCAGCTTTGAATTCAGAAACGCCTTGAACTCTCTCGAGTCCGGTTTGTGTTCCTGCAGGATCAGGATGATGCGGTGAACCTGCGCCTCGTTCACGCCGAACTTCTTCATCTTCTTCAAAAGCTCGGGATCGCGCAGCCGGCCGACCAAATCGCCCGGCGATAGCGCGGCGAAATCCTGGATCGAAGTCTTGAGCGCCTTGAGCACGTTGCTGTCTGTCATCTGAAAATCCCCTGCGCCCCATCTGAAGGCCTGATCGCATCCTACCGCACCGCCAAATGCGAGTCAGCGGTCAACGCGTGTACTCGCCCAGACAGTGCAATCCACCGCGAAAGCGCACTCGACAGGCGAACGGTCCCGAAACGCTGTTGTGAGGCCCAGACACCGGCGGCATCATCCGCGTCCGCCAAACCTTACGGCTCAAGGACTCTCCGATGAAAAAGCTTCAAGCAGTGCTGTTGCTGGGCACCGCCATGACCCTGGCGTCCTGCAGCGAGCCCTCGACCAACGCGGCGACGAAACCGACGGGCCCCGCGACGGCCGCGGACGCCGACAAATTCGTCGACGACATCAACAACGACATTCGCAAGATGCTGCCCTACTACAGCGCGGCAAACTGGGTGCAGGCGACCTACATCACCGACGACACGCAAATGCTGTCGGCGCGCGCCAACGAGGAATATTTGAACTGGCAGGCGCGCCGCGTCGAGGAGTCGAAACGCTTCAACGGCGTCGACGGTCTGAAGCCCGACACAGCGCGCGCGATCATGTTGCTGAAGAACGTCTCCGCGCCCGCACCGTCCGACCCCGCGCTGCAAGGCGAGCTCGCAAAAATCCTCTCGAAGATGGAGGCGAACTACGGCGCCGGCAAATGGTGCCGGACCGAGAAGGACTGCCTCAACCTCACCGAGATCGAAAAGATCATCAACGATCCGAACCAATCGCCCGAAACGCGCGCCGCGGCATGGAAGGGCTGGCACGAAACCGCGCGTCCCATCCGCAAGGACTACCAGCGCTTCGTGGAGATCGTGAACCAAGGCGCCAAGGAAATGGGCTTCGCCGACACCGGCGAAGTCTGGCGCGGCGGCTACGACATGAAACCCGACGAGTTCGCGAAAGAGACCGAGCGCCTGTGGACGCAAGTGAAGCCGCTTTACGACGAAATGCACTGCTACGTGCGCGGCAAGCTCAACGCCAAATACGGCGATGCGGTCGTGCCGAAGGCGGGCCCCATACCCGCGCACTTGCTAGGCAACATGTGGGCGCAACAGTGGAGCAATGTCTATCCGCTCGTCGAACCCTATAAGGGCGTAGCCAGCCTCGACGTCACCGCCGCGCTGGCAAAGCAGCGCGACGCGGAATTTGCCAAGATCCGCGCCGAGACGAAGGCGCGCACGCCGCTCGAAATCGCCGACGCGTCATACAAGGCCGACGCCGCGATGTCGGTGAAGATGACCAAGGTGGCCGAAGACTTCTACGTCTCGCTCGGCATGCCGAAGCTCCCCGACTCGTTCTGGACGAAGTCGATGCTGACACGCCCGCGCGACCGCGACGTGGTCTGCCACGCCAGCGCCTGGGATCTCAACATGCAGGGCGACGTGCGCATCAAACAGTGCATCGAGCCGAACGAAGAAGAGCTCACGACAATCCATCACGAGCTCGGCCACATCTATTACGACCTGATGTACAACCCGCTGCCGCCGATGTTCCAAGGCGCCGCGCACGACGGCTTCCATGAAGCGATCGGCGATACGATCACACTCTCGCTGACGCCGGCGCACTTGAACAAGATCGGCCTCGTGCCGGCGCAGAAGGTCGATCCGAAGGGCGTCATCAATTCCCAGATGAAATGGGCGCTCGACAAGATCTCGTTCCTCCCCTGGGGCAAGCTCGTCGATCAGTGGCGCTGGAAGGTCTTCTCCGGCGAAGTGAAGCCTGAGCAATACAATGCGGCCTGGTGGCAGTTGCGCGAACAGTATCAGGGCGTTTCGCCACCGGTTGCGCGCAGCGAGGAAGACTTCGATCCGGGCGCGAAGTACCACATCCCCGGCAACACGCCCTACACCCGCTACTTCCTCGCCTTCATTCTGCAATTCCAATTCCAGAAGGCGCTGTGCAAGGAAGCGGGCTTCACCGGCCCGCTACACGAATGCGACACCTACGGCAGCAAAGCCGCCGGCGAAAAATACATGGAGTTGCTGAAAGCCGGCGCCTCGCGCCCATGGCCGGAGACGCTCGAAAAGCTGACCGGCACGCGCGAGATGGACGGCTCGGCGCTCATCGAATACTTCCAGCCGCTGATGGGCTACCTCAAGGAACAGAACAAGGGCCAAAGCTGCGGCTGGGGTAAGTAATCGCCCGCAATCTCAAGCAACTGGCCCGCCGCAACCCGGCGGGCTTTTTTGTGCCTCAAGTCGCCGCCGTGAACGGCCGATCGTGAATCCACTGCGAGAGGATGAACTTCTCGTTCCGCGTGATCGGCAGCGCCGCGTGGAGACTCAACCGGTCCGGCACACCGTTGACGTCGACATGCGCGAAGTAGACCGCATCCCCCGCCATGCCGCGATGCCTGAGCTTCACATGCGGAAACTCAAGCTCGCCGCCGTCATAATCGTCGTTGAGATAGAGCAACAGCGTTGCGATGCGATCGCCCTTATATGTACCGCCGCGCCCATAAGCTTGATCGCCGAGCCTCAGCGCGTCGTAGTGTGCCTTGATCTCCTCGCCCAGCCCATAGTGGAAAATCTGCGGCGGCTCGAACGCGGCCATCGGCAACGTCGTCACCGCCGCCACGCGCTCGCGCACCACCTGCATCACGAGATCGGCGTCCAAGATGTCGAACTTGAAGTCGCTGCACGTCCGCGTCGCCACGAAGGTCGACTTCTGCCCGTCGAACATCATGGAGCGCTGATACCGCCCCGCCCCGCGCGCAAGCAGCCAATCGCATATCTCCACCGGCACGAACTTGTCGACCACACGGATGCGCGGCGCCTCGCAAATCGCACGACGCTCCGGCGGCGCAAGCCACGCCTTCACGTCGACGCTCGCGCGCAACACACCCCACAGCCCCGCCTCGCCCGCACGCGCCCGCGCAGCCAAAGCGCGTTCGCCCAGAATCATCAACTGCCCGCGCGCCCGCGCCGACCCGCGCTCCGCCGCTTGCCCGATGAGATCGAGCGCCTCGTTCCAATTCTGCGGCATCCACGCGCCTGCGGCCTTCAGCGTCGCCATCTGCGCCAACGCCTCCGCATCGCCCCGCGACGCAGCCGAGGTCAACAGCGAAATCGCCTGCGCCGAATCGAACGGCGCGTTGCGACCCACCAGCAAACGCAGCCCAAGCACTCTCGCCGCCGCCGCCGATCCGCCTGCCGCCTCGCGACGCAGAAGATCGATCGCCGCCTCGTGCCGCCCTTGGGCATCCAGCGCCTGCGCCGCTTCCAATCCGGAAAGTTCAGCCGATAGACTCATGACGCGCCATTTTGCGAACACCGGCGGCGGAATCAACGACGAAGCTGGCCGGGACTCGTGCAACGTCTCTGGCTAATGTCCCACCGGAATCACAAATCCGCGAGGCCGCACCCATGCCCACGCTCTACCAAGACCCGCGCTCCGGCAATTGCTACAAAGCCGTGTTGACGGCCGCCCATCTGGGCCTGCCGCTCACCACGGTCGATATCGACGTCACCTCCGGCTACACGCGCACGCCCGCGTTTCTGGCAAAGAACCCGAACGGCCGCGTGCCCACGCTCGTGCTCGACGACGGACGCATTCTGCCCGAATCGAACGCCATCGCCTGGTATCTGGCCGAAGGCTCACACCTCATCCCGACCGACCGCTTCGCACGCGCGCAGATGCTGCAATGGATGTTCTTCGAACAATACAGCCACGAACCCTACATCGCCGTCGCGCGCTTTTGGATGAAGTTCGTGCCGAAGGAAAAGCTTCGCGAGAAGGAACATCTCATTCCCGACTGGCATGCGCGCGGCAACGCGGCGCTGGGCGTCATGGAAGATCATCTGAAGAAGAGCGACTGGTTCGTCGCCGGCCACTATTCGCTCGCCGACATCGCGCTCTTTGCCTACACCCATTGCGCCGAAGACGGCGGCTTCAACCTGAAGACATACCCCGCCGTCGGCGCATGGCTGGCGCGCGTGGCCGGGACAAAGAACTTCGTGAAGATGACGTCGGCCTAATTCGGCCGCGCGTTTGCGATCGTGAACGGCAGAGCGATCGACCGCGCATAGGGCTTGATCGCGTCCTGCACGGCGGCGCTCGCCACCAAGGCGGTCATCCGATAGCGCATGTGATTGAGGTCGGCGCTTGGATTGGCGGGATCGGCGTAAAGCTGCGCCCGCAAGATGGCCGCGGTCCGCAGTTCCGGCCGCTTCAGCATTTGGCCAAGAACAACCGCCGCCTTGGCCGTCTGACCGGTGCAGACCAGCGCGTCGAACAAATCCGTCGGCGCCGTTCCGGCTTGCGCCTCCAACGCGGCAATCGCCGCGTCCCGCTCGCTATAGCGCCCAAGATCATGCGCCGCACATGCGGTAAGCATCAGGACGGCACTCGTCCGCGCCGCGCCCTGCAACGTGCCCAGCAACACCAGCGCGCCCGCGTCGTCGCCCGCATCGTCGAGCACCTGTGCAACCTCGATCCGGGTCGCCGCCGGCAACGAAGGCTCCTCGCGCAACAATTCGCGCGCCGTGCGCCGCGCCGCCCACGATTGCCCCTGCTCGGCATAAGCGCGCGCCATCTCCAGCCGCAGCGCCGCTCCCGCCGGACGCTTCTCCAACCGCGCTTGCGTCAAGGCATGAAGACCAAGCCGCACCGCTTCGTCGGCCTTCCCGATGATCCGCAGCGACCGCATCACATCAAGCCAATCGGACGAAGAGAGCGCCGACTGCTCAAGCCGTGCCTGCACCCCGCGCTCAACCCGCGCAAGCAACGCGCCCGGCGCCGACAGCGCCCGCAACGCCGTATGTTCCCAAAGCGGCTCGAACGATTTGTCCGTCAAAAGAATGCTCAGGATAGCCGGCGCCTCGACGGCCGTCGTCTGCCGCGCCGCATCCTCCAACCGGCGCTGCCGCAGCAGCAAATTGATGTAGCGAAGGCGCAACGTGTCCGGCACGCGTTGCGATGCAGGCCCGCTATAACGGCCTTCGACCAAACGCACGATCAGGCTATCGCGCATCGCCGCCTTGCCGTCGAGCGAAGCAACCACACTTTCGATGACCGCCGGACGCAATCGGTTGACCCAGATGAAATCCTCTTCTTCAAGGTCGAGGATCGCGGCCGCCGCCTGCTCATGCCGATTGATCGTGACGAAGATCGCGATCAGCGAGGCCCAGGTATAGCCGTTGGCGTTGGTCGCAAAGCGTTCTTTCGCCGTCGCCTGCGCCTCGTCGCTCTTGCCCAAGCCGGCCAGCGCACGCGCCTTCAGATAAGACGCCCAGTCCGCATCCGTTTCGGAGAGATTGCCTTCCTTGATCGCCTCGCCGACCAGTGCAAACGCGTCCGCGAATTTGCCCTCGTCGATCGCCGAGGCCGACCGCTCAAGCCTTACATCGCTCGCGGCGGCGACGGTCTGCACCGCTGCCGGCGTGGTCGCGACGGCAGCCGTCGTCTGCGGCTGAGCCGCAACAACCGACGACGCAAATACGATCCAAAGCCCAAGCAAGGTCCTCGCCCCCCAGCGATCCCGTCAAGGCAGTCAGAATAGCAAACTCGGGGCCCGTCCACGTTGCCGGACAACACATCGACAACCTGTGTGACTTCCCTGACACTTTGGGAATCCGCGCGAATCAGCGCGCTTCAGAGGGGAAACAGCATGGATATCGGACGGCGAATGGCCGCGGAGTTCATTGGAACCTTGTGGCTCGTGTTGGGAGGCTGTGGCAGCGCGGTCATAGCAGCCGCCTTCCCGAACGTCGGAATCGGCCTTCTGGGCGTTTCCTTCGCATTCGGCCTGACCGTGCTGACCGGCGCCTACGCCTTCGGTCACATCTCGGGCGGCCACTTCAATCCGGCCGTGACGGCAGGCTTGTGGGCCGGCGGGCGCTTTCCGCTGAGCGAAGTGCTGCCCTACTGGGCGAGCCAGGTTTTAGGCGGGATTTCCGGCGCAGGCATCCTCTACGTGATCGCCTCCAGCGCGGTCACCTTCGACCCCTCGGCGGGCTTCGCCTCGAACGGTTACGGCCTCGAGCATTCGCCCGGCGGCTACAGCCTCATGTCGGGCGCGGTCTCCGAAGCGGTGATGACGGCGATGTTCCTGCTGATCATCCTGGGCGCGACCGGCAAAAAGGCCCCGCCCGGATTCGCTCCGCTCGCCATCGGCCTCGCGCTGACCCTGATCCACTTGATCAGCATCCCCGTGACCAACACGTCGGTGAACCCGGCGCGCAGCACCGGCCCGGCAATCTTTGTCGGCGGCTGGGCGTTGGAGCAGCTCTGGCTGTTCTGGGTCGCACCGCTCGTCGGCGCTATCGCAGCCGGCCTATTCAACAGATGGCTGAACGAAGAAAAATAGAGGGCTTTCGCGAGGCCCAGACAAAGAAAAGCCGGTATGCGGTTGGGGGACACACATACCGGCCTGTCAGTCGTTCGCACGCGAGGCAAGCGTGCGAACTTATCGAGTGCTGAGGACTCCACACGCTCGGACGCTGGCCCGATGCGCGCAAGAACGACTATGCCAGCGCCAGTTTGCACCAGGATGTCCACAGGATGAACTGCGCGTAAGACAGATCACGGATCGGCGACGGCCGGCACGCTAAACCTCGGATAGCGCCAGCAGGAAAATGACGCCGAGCCCCGCCATCAGCACCACCGAATAAACCATAAGCACACCGACGACCTTCAACGTCGTCAGCCACCAACTACGCCCATAGACCCGGTACACCGCCATCCAAAGATAGATGATCAACAGCAGCCAGACGGCCCACAGAAAGCCAGAATCGCCCAGAGCTGCAGCCGCCAGCGCCACCAGCGACAGAGCCACGAACACCACCGTGTGAATATGGATCGAGAACACCAAGTGCTCGATCAGGTAGACCCGCGGCCACCAATGCACGAGCGCCAGCAGCAACGCGAAAATCGGCACGAGCACCAGCATCAGCCGCGGCAGCCAAATGTTCAGCGGCCCGTTCAGCTTCAACGGATCTGTCAGCGCACGCGCGTACCCTTCCGCGATCCGCTTGCCTTTCGCTTCGATCCACTTCAGCCAGCCCGCCTCGTCCGGTGTCGCATTCTTGGTGTCGGCGTCGAAGGCTTTGCGGACTTCGTCAACGCCTCGCTTCTGGTCCTCCGACATCGGCTTGTGATCGCCCGGATGGACAGGAACAAAAAGCTCGATCGTCACGACACTGACTTTGCCGTCGGCCTCGATCGTGACCTGCGCATTGTTGTCTTTCTTCTTGATCGCCTCCACAGCCTCTGGCGGCAGCGAAGCCACGGGGATGGTGCGCGTCTTGAACGCGACCATCGCCAGACCGGTGAGCTGCAGCGTCACGAAGAAGACGACCGTCGCAATTAGAAACAATCGAAACGGCGGCAGCAACGACGCGCGCTGTCCGGCGTTATAGCGCCGCGTAAACTCGCCAGGCTCGGCGAACAGCAGCCAAATCGTGCGGAACGTGCGCGAGTCGTAACCGAAGACGGAATCGAGGAACTCGCCGAAAATCCACCAGAACGGCCGATGATAGTCCGACGCCTTCTGCCCGCAATTCGAGCAGTAAGGCCCGTTCAGCGCCGTGCCGCAATTGGCGCAAGCAGGCAAGACGGTCATACGCAAAGCTCCCCGCCCGCATTATTGACCGCCCTGCAAAAATGATCAAACGCCGCCCGCGTTAGCGTAAACCGCGGCTCAGGTGTTGAAGCGGAAGTGCATCACGTCGCCGTCCTGCACGACGTACTCCTTGCCTTCCAGCCGCATCTTGCCGGCCTCCTTCGCCCCGACTTCGCCGTTGTTGGCGATGAAGTCGGCATAGGCGATCGTCTCGGCCCGGATGAACCCCTTCTCGAAGTCCGTATGAATAACGCCCGCCGCCTGCGGCGCCCGCGCGCCCTTGTGCACAGTCCAAGCCCGCGTCTCCTTCGGCCCCACGGTGAAGAACGTGATCAGGTGCAGAAGCGAATAACCTGCGCGGATCAACCGGTTCAAACCCGGCTCTTCAAGCTCCAGCGTCGCCAAAAAATCGTCGCGCTCCGCCGGCGACAG
Source organism: Alphaproteobacteria bacterium (assembly GCA_016792645.1). Taxonomy (GTDB): domain Bacteria; phylum Pseudomonadota; class Alphaproteobacteria; order Micropepsales; family Micropepsaceae; genus SZUA-430. The sequence goes on from JAEUMM010000371.1 coordinate 10,637, forward strand.
CTGAGCGATCTCGGATTCGATCTTCGCCGAGATCACGACGAACGCCGCACCTTCGGCCTTGGCGCGCTCTTCCACCTTCTTCGAATACGCATTGCCCTTGGCCGCCGAACCTTCATCGACATTCGCGACGTAGACGATGGGCTTGGCCGTCAGCAGTTGAAGCATCTCGAACACCGGCCGCTGCTCGTCGGTCAGCTTCACGGTGCGCGCGGGCTTGCCCTCACGCAGCAGCGGCAACACGGCCGACATGACCTCGAACTGCGCCTTGGCTTCCTTATCGCCCTGCTTCGCCTTCTTCTCCGTCGCATTGACACGCCGCTCGAGGCTGTCGAGATC
>JAEUMM010000391.1 GCA_016792645.1 Alphaproteobacteria bacterium
TCGAGCTTGACCTTCGTCGATTTCAACATTTCGCTCTTGCGGCCCAACGTCGTGATCTCAGCCTCCTTGCCCGCGCGAAACGCAGCGATCAGACCGCGCGCAAGATCCCAATGCACACGCACGTGATGGCGATAGTTCGCCTCGACATTCGTCGAGTCGCGAACGAACGAGAACGACACCGGCTCGGGCCCGCCCCGAACATCAATCTTCGCGCCGAACCAGCCTTCGTTCTCAAAGCAATTGCCCTTCGGATTCGGCAGGCACGAAAGGGCAAAGAATTCGATCCGTGCATCGGACTCGACGTGAATGTCCGTACCCGGATGCTCCGATTCCCAGCGAACCTCGTGCCCGTAGCCAAAGGCATCGATGCACGTCCACTTCTCCTTCGGCACGTCTTTGAACGAGCTGAGCGTCGCAATCAGCCATATCCCGCCGCCGATGACGACGACGGCAAACGCGGCAGCCACAAACCCCAACAGCGAAAACAGGAAGTTCCTCACGGTGCCCCCTCCGCCCCATTCGGGAACCATCGCAAATACGAGGACACCCGGCAACGCACGCCGCCCACCGCATCCACCGGCCGGTCGCAAAAGCCCTGCCGAAGCCCGTCGCCACGGCGGCCCAGCGCCCCACGCTGGACGCCCGCAAACGCACGCCATATGAATGCCGCCGTGCGAACGGGAGAACACGCAATGGCCGAGCCGGCGACGACGACAAAACACACGATCGACCTCGACGCCGGCAGCTTCAACTGGGAAGACCCGTTGCTGCTGAACGATCAACTCACGGAAGAAGAACGCCTGATCCGCGAGTCGACCGCCGCCTACGCCCAATCGAAACTAATGCCGCGCGTTCTCGAGGCCAACCGCAAGGAACACTTCCACACCGAGATCATGCGCGAGATGGGCGAGATGGGCCTACTCGGCATCACCGTTCCGGAGACCTATGGCGGCGCGGGCCTTGGTTACGTCGCCTACGGCCTCGCCGCGCGCGAAGTCGAACGGGTCGACAGCGGATACCGTTCCGCGATGAGCGTTCAGTCGTCGCTCGTCATGCACCCCATCTACAAGTTCGGCAGCGAGGAGCAACGTCGCCGCTTCCTGCCCAAGCTGGCGTCGGGTGAGATGATCGGCTGCTTCGGCCTCACCGAACCCGACCACGGCAGCGATCCGGGCTCCATGATCACGCGCGCGACGACCGCACCCGGCGGCTTCATTCTGAAGGGCGCGAAGAACTGGATCACCAACGCCCCCGTCGCCGACATCGCCGTCGTCTGGGCCAAGACCGACGACGGCAAGATCCGCGGCTTCATCGTCGAACGCGGCTTCAAAGGTTTCTCGACGCCCAAGATCGAAGGCAAGTTCTCGCTGCGCGCGTCGATCACCGGCCAGATCGTTCTCGAAGACGTGTTCGTGCCGGCGGCCAACCAATTGCCCAACGTCTCCGGCCTCACCGGCCCGTTCTCCTGCCTCAACCGCGCGCGCTACGGCATCGCGTGGGGCGTGATGGGCGCGGCGGAGTTCTGCTGGCACGCCGCGCGCCAATACGCGCTCGATCGCAAACAGTTCGGCCGGCCGCTCGCCGCCACGCAGCTGATCCAAAAGAAGCTGGCCGACATGCAGACCGAAATCACGCTGGGCCTGACCAGCGTCCTGCAACTCGGCCGCCTGATCGAAGCCGGCAAAGCCGCCCCACCTGCGGTCTCTCTGCTGAAGCGCAACAACTGCGGCAAAGCGCTCGACATCGCCCGCCAAGCACGCGACATCCACGGCGGCAACGGCATCTCCGACGAGTATCACGTCATTCGCCACGTGATGAACCTCGAGACGGTGAACACCTACGAGGGCACACACGACGTCCACGCCCTCATCCTGGGACGAGCGCAAACGGGACTGCAGGCGTTTTTCTGATGCGCGCGGCGGGCCTATCTATGCGCGCATGTAGAGCACAAGGGCGAAGCGCTTAAGGTCTGCTGAGCGGCCACGTCGGCGCTTACTTGTCGTCGTCTTCCTCGGCGCCGATGATGGCGATCCCGTCGCCGTCATCCTTCTTGTCGCGTCGCGATATGCTCACCACGCCGCCGATCAGAAGAAAGATCAGCACGACAAGCCCCAGCACGATCGCAATCGCGACCCACGAGTCGCCGGAGATCGCCGGCGTCTGCGCCTGTGCCTGCACAACGTCGGTCGCGGCAAAGGCCGCGCCGATCGCCGTCGCCGCTTGAGTGAGCTTCTTGAACGAACCAAGCATCTTCACCTCCACCGTTCGACCGCCAGTTTTGCACGAATTAGCCTGGCGGTGCGACATGGCGCTATTGTGGCAGGAACCCAGCCCCCACCACGCCACGACCGGCAGCTACGCAAGAAAACCTGGATGCAAACCATGACCAAATCCAAACTCGATCCCACCGACGCCGGCTCCGTGATCGACGCCATGTACGCGATGGTTTCAGGCCCCGCCGGCCCCCGCGATTGGTCGCTGCAAAAAACGGTATTCCATCCCGACGCACGCCAGATGCGCACGGGTCTCGGCCCCGACGGAAAACCTTGGATCAAGGTCATGACGCTCGACGACTATGCCGCCGATACGAAGACATTCTTCGCGTCGAACGATTTCTTCGAGATCGAGGTCGCCCGCCGCGTCCACGAATTCGGCAACATCGCTCACGCCTGGAGTATCTACGAAGCACGCCGCGCGCCCAACGACACAACGCCCGAACGCCGGGGCATCAACTCGATTCAGCTCTACCGCAATGAGCGCGGCCACTGGCAGATCATGTCGATGATCTGGGACAACGAACGCCCCGGCCTCGCCGTCGATTGGAACGTCTGAAGCTCTAAGGCTCCGCCGCCGTCGGCATTTGCGGCGGGACAGACGGCGAAACCGGCGGGACGCCCGCGCTGACGGCAGAAGCCGGCGACGCGGCCGCCTGCTCCGCCTGTATCCCCGCCGTCAGCCGGCGCGAAATGTCCGCGGCCACCTGTTCGCGCTCGACCAGGGGAAGACGCCGCGCGCCATCGACGATGCGCCCCAACGACCGCTCGCGGTTGATGGTCGAGATAACGATCCCGATCGCGCCGAAGATTACGACCACCATCGCCACGAGACCCATGCCAACGACGAACTGCACGATGCCGAGAACACCCCCCGAAAATCCCTCCGCAATCGCGGCGCTGACGAAGGCGGGTTGGAGCGCGTAGTTCAGCGACACATTGAAAGCCAAGTAGAGAACCGCCGCCATCGTCAGCGCGAGGAACACGTGCGAGCGCGTATACCGATTGAGAAAAATCCCGGCGAATATTGACGCGAACCCGGTCATCGGTACCGACATCACAAGCGAACTGGTTCCCAAAGCGCTCAGAAATTCCTTTTCGCTGATCTCGCCGATCGGAATCTGCGCATGCAGCACGCCGATCGTCAGCCCGAAACACGCAGACACGAACTGGTACCACGCAAACAGCAGCGCACCGGCGAACGCACCCGAGACGTACCACGGCGTCAGATCGACATGCCTTTCCGCCTGCACGGTAAAGCCGCTGAGCCCTTTCTTGCACTGCCGATGGATAAGCGGAAAAGCCGCGAAGCTGATGCCGATGAAATAGTCGCGCAGCTTGGGATCGAGAAACTCAAGCTCCCGGATCACCGGCGCGCCGACCTGGACCAGCAGGAACACCGTAAGCAACGAGAGCCCAAGCGCCCACAAATCCTGCGACCGCGCGGGGATACGGAACCCACCGCCTTCATTCGACGCCACTGACGGTTCCGTCATAGTCCTACCCTGTAAATACTTGCACGGCGCGGTCACAATGCGCGCCGAGTCGTCGGGCCAAACTAGACGCACCCGCCGCCGTGCGACAATGCCGCCGAAGGCAATGCGACGCTTTCCCCAGACGACGCACGCCCGGTGCGGGAACAACCAGCATTGGCGCTCGCCTGTTGCACAATTGCTGGCCCGCTCGGCCGACAATTCCGGCACCGCGAATCACCGGACGGAAAGGACCAGCCGATGCCGACCAAAGTCTCACTGCTTGGCGCCGTCTGCGCGCTCGCACTGGCTGGCACCGCACAAGCCAAGGGCTGGTACATCGGCCTCGAAGCCGGTGCGAGTTCCATCGCCGACACCGGCGCCGACTTCCGTTCGACGTCGGCCGGCCTCACCACGTTCGTCTACGACCCGGTCGCCCGCTTCGACGACGGCTGGGCCGTGATCGCCACCATGGGCTACGCGCTTCATGGCTGGCGCATCGAGGGCGAACTCGCCTGGCGCAGCAATGATAAGGATCAGTTCACCACTCCGGCCCTACCATCGACCGGCAGCCTCGATGCGCTGACGGCGATGTACAACATGACCTACGAATTTCCCCTTGCCGACGGTCTCGGCGTGTCCGTCGGCGGCGGCGCCGGCCTCGACTACGCGATGCTCGACATCGCGGGTCTCGACGACAGCGATCTGAACATCGCCTACCAAGGAATCGCCGGCATCAACTACGCCATCGGCGCAAACACCGAGCTCACGCTCGCCTACCGCTACCTGAACGTCATGGATCCCGAGTTCGAGGAACGAAGCAACCCAGGCATCGTTATCCGCTTCGACGACTTCGCCAAGCACACGCTGACCCTCGGCCTGCGCTACACCTACGCACCGTGAGGACGCCCCCCATGCTCCGACCAGCTATCGCGACACTGGCCCTCGCCGCCGCGCTTCAAGGATGCGCCTACCCCAGCTACGTGAACGACGAATACCGCTACATTCCGCTCACGACCTTCGCATACGAGAACCAAAGCTACCGCATCTTCGACAAGCCGAGCGCGGGCAAGCTGGTCGTCACGCCAAGCCTAACGATGGCGGTAAGCGACTCGGTGATCCGCAACGTCACCTTCGACCGCTACAACAACACGACCGCGCGCGAGACGCTCGAAGCGGCGATCGTCGCCTATCTCGAACGCCAAGGCCGCAAGTGCGAGATCACCGGCGCAAGCCTGGTCTACGATCCGCAATGGGAATTCACATACACGTGTGAGATCAAATACACCGCCTACCCCTGACTTCACCGGTCTTGGTAAAGACCCGCGGCCGCAAGATCGTCAAAAACAACTGTCAGGCGAGAAAGAGCACTGCATCTGTGCTGCCGTCGACACGCGCCCAATGAATCTGCTCTGACGTCCTGCCAGACGCCCAGCCACCGTGCTACGAGAGTATTGAAGCAAAAACGTGTGGGGACGTTATGCGCAATGTATTGTGGGGAGCAGCCGCCGCGCTGCTGATGGTCTCGTCGTCGAATGCGGACCAGCGGAGTTGGTACGTAAGCCTCGAAGCGGGGATGAGCGACCTGGGCGGCGGCGGCGACTACGTGGACGTCAGTACGCCGCCCTTCGTCATGTATTTCCCGATCGGTGATCTCGACGAGTCGATCACACCGATTGGGACAATCGGTGCCTATCTCGGCGACTGGCGCGTCGAGGCTGAGTTCGCGCTCCGCTCGGGCGATTATTACAGCACGCAAGTCGACCAAACCACGGCGATGCTGAACGTGGCCTACGACATCGGAGTCGTCGACCACCTGTCGCTCACGCTCGGCGCGGGCGTCGGCGCCGACTTCATCTCGTTGGAAACGCCGGTCGCCGACGGGGACACCATATCCCTGGCCTACCAAGGGCTTGTCGGTCTGAGTTACGAACTCACCGACAGCACCGACATTACGCTCACATACCGCTACTTCGACACGTTGGACGTAGAAATAAGCGAAGCGACGCCACTCGGCTTCGCCAGCCTCGGAAGCGCCGACGATCGTACGATCTCACTCGGCCTGCGTTTCGCCCTCTAGTCAGGGCGCCTTGGGCGCGGGGTTCGAAGGCGTCGCTATTGTCGTCAAATACGCGAGAAACACGTCGATCTCCGCGTCGCTGAGCTTCATCGGCGGCGGGCGCACGTCAGCGCGGTCATGTTCAACGATGATCCCGGTCCGCAAGGCGTCGCGCAGCTGCCCCCGCCACCAACGCTTGCCCAAATTGCGGAAGGGCTGTGCGCCGGGATAGGGACTGGTTCCCTCGCGTCCAACCGCATGGCAGCGCGCGCAGCGCTGTTCGGCCAAAGCCTGGCCCGGATCACGCGTCTGAACGGTGCGCAGATATGCGACCAGGGCGACTGCGGCTTCGGGTTTGAACTGAAACTGCGGCATGGGCGCATGTGCGACGCGTATGCCCTCCGCCAGCTCCGTCTCAAGCGCATTGGCGGAGTAGCGCGCCAATAACGCGCGGAAAATCGGCGCCTTCCGGTTGGAACTCTCGCCTGTCGCGCCAATCGCATGACACGACGCGCAGTTGGCCTCGGCAACCGCTAGCCCGTCTTCGACGAGTGCCGCCTGTGCAGCCGCATCATCCATCGACGCATCCGCGACGGGGCTCGTTTCATCGACGCATCCGCTCAGCATGAGCGCAAACAAAACCGCGGCAACTCTCTTGATCATGGTGCAATCCCTTATGAAGGCGCGAAGGCGCTGCTTGCCCCCAGGCTTCTTGACCTGGCGCAAAGCACGGGACCAAGAGTTAGACTACGAGGATCAACCAACAAAGGGCAATGGGCATGTGGAAGTCGGCGCTAAGCGGCCTGATCGTTGCGGCATTCGCCATCGCAGCGTTCGTCGGCGCCGGTTGCGCGACGTTCTTTGGCGCGGCGATCTGTACCATCGATCGCAGCGGACCTTCGGCGCCGACCGTGCAAAGTCCCGAGCGTCACAAGCTCTACGTGGGCGCCGGCGCGCCGGCACCCTATCGCGACAAACAAAATCCGCAGGCGGCCTCGATCGGCAACGTCATCGAAGGCGCTAGGCTCTACGACCTGCGTTGCGCGGTGTGCCACGGCATGATGGGCGTGGGAGACGGCGACGCAGGCGCAACGCTGGACACACGGCCCGCGGACCTAGGCCGCAGCCTGGGCCAACCACTCTACAAAGACGACTTCTTCTACTGGAGCATCAGCGAAGGCGGCAGCGCGTTCGGAACAGACATGCCGCCGTTCAAGAGTGACCTCACCGACCGCGAGATATGGCGCATCCTAACCTTCATGCGCGCGGCGTTCAGCGAACAGCAGCCGCAACCCGAGGCTCGTCCAAACGCCCCGCCTTGAGCGCCAGGTACGGGTTGACCGCCTCCCCGCGCCACCATTGCCCAGCCCCGCTCGCTCGCTGAACCTCGAAGTGCAAGTGTGGGGTCGTGGCATTCCCGGTCTGCCCGACATAGGCGATCTTCTGGCCTTGCCGAACCCGCATCCCTTCACGCACCCCCGGCATGTATCCGTTCAGGTGCGCATAGTAGAGGATCAGCCGGCCGCTCGCGTCGGTTTGATAAAGCGTGACCCCGCCGCGCGGGCTTGAGAACAACTTGATGATCGTCCCGGCCGCCGCGGCGCGAACGGGCGTCCACGCGGGAACCATGATGTCGAGGCCTTGATGCCGTCGGCCGCCTTCGCGCGGCGCACCCCATGTATCGACAAGTCCGGCGAGACCGACGCCTTTGATCGGCACGATGAGTTCACGCGGCCCGACCGGATCAGGCGCCACTTGCGTGGTGACGCGCTCCACCGGCCGCACAGCCGCCTTCGGCGCCGCGCCCGGCAACGATAGGATCGAAGCAGCGCCCATGAATACGAGCAGGCTCGCTGTCGCCAACGCCGTCTTGGTTTCAGGTGTCATCGCGCACTGCTTCTATCACATCGACCGCACCCACAGAATGAGCACGCGCCGTCCGCCCTCCAACTGTTAAAACCGCGACGGTCCGTGCAACTGCACGTAGGCGCACCAGCGCTTCATCTTCTATCGCAAGAGCGAGACTCAACTCTCGGCAGATGCACGCGCATCGCGCACGCTGAATCTTTCGTAAATTGCAGTGTGTACCCTTGACCACATGCGTTGGGGAAAGCGAGGCTATGCACAGCAGAGCGCGGTCCGATGCGGCATCATCGGTTGCGATTCGTGCGCGAGGCGGGAGGGGGGACGCTTCCGAATTCTTGCGAGACACGACGCGATGTAAGGGACGCGTGTATGGCGATTGCGAAGAAGCCTGATAGATCATCGAACACGCCGCGCACCGCCATCTTGATCCTCGGCATGCACCGCTCCGGCACGTCGGCGCTGGCGCGCATAACGAACTTCCTCGGCGCCACCCTTCCCCGCCATCTGCTGCCCGCGAACAAGACCAACCCGCGCGGCCACTGGGAGTCCGCGCCGCTTGTTGCGCTGCACGATCAACTGCTGACGACCCTGGATTCGTCGTGGGACGACTGGCGCACGCCGGGCAGCCGGTGGAAGGAAAGCGACGCCGCCGCCCGCTTTGCCGGTCGCTTGCGCATGGCCATCGATGAAGAGTTCGGCAACGCGCCGCTCATCGTGCTCAAGGATCCGCGCATCTGCCGCACGCTGCCGTACTGGATGTCGATCCTGGAGAAGTCGGGCATCCGCTCGGCGCCCGTGATCATCGTCCGCAATCCGCTCGAAGTTGCTGAGTCGCTCCGGGCGCGCGACGGGATGTCGTTCGAGAAGGCGATGCTCCTCTGGCTGCGCCACATGCTCGACGCCGAGTTCGAAACGCGCCATCTCGCCCGCAACATCGTCACCTTCGATGGCCTGCTCGAAGACTGGAAACTTCTCGCCGCACAGACCGCCGGCCGCCTCGGCATCACTTGGCCCCGCCAACCCGGCGACGCAGCACACGACGTCCGCGAGTTCCTCGACCTCGAACTTCACAACCACCGCGCCACCCAAGCGGAACTCGAAGCCCACACGGAAGTGCCTCATTGGGTGAAAACCGCCTATCGCGCGCTGACCCAACTCTGCGATGAACCCAAGGGCGCGGAGCCCAAGCGCGAGCTCGACCGCGTGCGCCATGCCTTCTCGGAAAGCGCCAAGATTTTCGGCGTGGAGGCGTTCGCGCAAACCGCGGCGCTCAAGCAAGCCCAGATCGAAACCGCCGAAGCCAAGAAACGCGCCGAAGACGCAGACACGCTGCGCGCCGACCTTGCGAAGGCGCGCGAGACCAAAAATGAACTCGGCGCGCGCCTTCAGACGGTCGAAAAGGATCTGGCGAAGACGACGAGCCAAGCGACCGAACTCCAACGCTCGAAAAGCGATCTCGAAACCGCCATCGCACAGCTCAAGGCGGAAGCAAAAGACGCGACCGCGGCAGCGGGCAACTATCAGCAGCGAATCGAAGAGGCTGAACGCCGGGTCGCCGCGTTGACCAAGCAAGTTGCCGACCTCGAAAAGAACCGCGTCGCCAACGAAACGATGAAGCGCGTCACGACCGATGCGGCCGAACTTAAGACCCTGGCCAAACGCTTGACCGAGCGCACCGAACTCATCGAAGGCCAGCTCAAGACCCAGCTGAAGAAGAGCGACAAGACGAACGCCGACCTGGAAACGACGCGCGTCGAACTGAAGACAGCGCTGCAGAACGCGATGGCCCTGTCCAAAGAGCTGGCCGCCGCGAAAGAACAGGCGCACAGCTTCGAGACAAAGGCGATCAAGGCCGCAGCCGACGCCAAGCGTCACCAAGAGGCGCTGGCGCCGCTCAAAAACCGCGTCGCCGCCCTCGAGGCCGACGACCGCACCTCGCAGGCCGAGATCACCGAACTGCGCGCGGAACTCGCCGAAGCTTGGTCGATGACCGGCAGCCGCTTCACCGGCAGGCAGCAGCCCGTATCGGTCGTCGTCTCCGCCACAGCCGACGAAGAGGGCGGCGACGCGCCCCGCAGCGGATTGCCGGCCCTCGTGCCCGGCGAAACGGCGCGCCGGATCGAAGACGACCTGCGCTTCGAACGCATGCACGTCGAACAGCTCGAACGCCGCTTGGGCTCGTGGATGGGCCTTGCCAGCGCCGCGTTGCGCAAGGTGACGCGGTTGGGCAAGGCCGGGCGGCCGAAAACCTCGCGCAAGCGCATCAGCGCCGCCGCCGTCTCAAGCACCTGACGCCGCAACAACTCCTGTCATTGTTGTCGAACCTGCAAGGCCGACGTTAAGCGTACGCGCAATCGAAACACGCAATTCCGCGGTGCCTAAAATCCTCGGCATCGCCTTAGCGAGCCGTTCATGTGAGGTTATCACACTCCCTCGACGCGGACCGTTGTGCCAAGTCGTAAGGAGTACCCGCGATGAACAGCGAACTTGTGACGTATGTCTGGCGTTGGTGGGTTGAAGCAGTCGGCAGCCTCGGTTTGCCGCTGGATCGCCAAACCTCGGCCTATTTCATGCTTGGTCTGGCGTTCTACGCCATTGGCGCCGCCTACAAGATGCTCACGCAGAAGGAGAAGTAGTCTCCGCCGCCCGGTCGTGGCCGCCCGCGACCGCCACCAGCTTCTCGACGCGCCTCTGAACCGAGGGGTGCGTCGAGAACAGGTCGGCGACCGAATTCTTCTGGTTCTCGATGCACATCTCCATGATGCCCGAAGGCACCGACGGCATCTCGGACTTCCCCTCGATCTTGCGCAAGGCGCCGATCATGGCGTCGGGATTCTTCGTCAGCTCCACCGCGCCCGCGTCGGCCAAATACTCGCGCGACCGCGACAGCGCAAAGCGGATCACCAGCGACAAGAACCAAGCGACGGCGATGATGACCAGCGCAATGACGACGGCGATCGCGCCCCCGCCCTTCTTTCCCCCGCCACTCGACGAACCGCTGGAACTCCAGCGCGTGCCGCTGGTGCCGCCGCGGAAGAAGCCGCGAAACGCAAGCTCCCCGGCGAACGTCACGACGCCCGCGATGATGACGGCGACCACCATCAACCGCACGTCGCCGTTGCGGATATGCGTAAGCTCGTGCGCCAGCACGGCTTCAAGCTCGGCGTCGTTCAGCGTGTCGACAAGCCCGCGCGTCACCGCCACCTTGTACTGCTTCTCGCTCATGCCCGACGCATAGGCGTTCAGAACGTCGGTCTCGATGATCTGAAGTTTCGGCATCGGAATGCCGCGCGAGATGCACAAATTCTCCAGCAAATTATAGAGCCTCGGCTCCTCGTCGCGCGTGACGTCCTTCGCGCCCGTCGACGCGTCGATCATGCGCTGATGAAACGAATAGCCGATGAACGTCCAAACGAGTGTCGCCAGCGTCGCCCACGGAAGCAGGTAGATGAACTGCTCCACCGACGCCGCAAGGATATAGTCGAGCGGCTCGTCTCCGATCGCAAAGCCGTTGAACGCCAGCACGAACGCGAAGACCAGCAGGTAGACGAGGATGAAGAGCCCCGCGACCAGCACACCCGAGCGAAACCGGTTCGCTCGGATGTGGGAGTAGAGCCCATAGGCCGCACCCATGTTCGCAAACGCCTTCTAGAGAACGGCGGTGGTCAGAACTTCACCTGCGGCGCGACTTCGAGCGTCTTGCGGTCGTCGCCGACGTCGAAGAACTCGCGATGCGAGAAGCCCAGGGCGCGCGAGAACAACACCGCCGGGAACGACTCGATCGCCGCGTTGAGTTCCGACACCGCATTGTTGAAGAAGCGGCGCGCCGCCGACAACTTGTTCTCGACGTCGCCCAAATCGCGCTGCAGCTGCTGAAAATTCGCGCTCGCCTTCAAATCCGGATAGGACTCGGACAAGGCGAACAACTGCCGCAACGCGCCTGACAGCACGTTCTCCGTTTGCGCCATCTGCGCAGGCCCCTGCGCCGAGACGGCGGCATTGCGCGCCTGAACGACGGCGTCCAGCGTCGACTTCTCGTGCGAAGCATAACCCTTCACCGTCTCGACCAAATTCGGGATCAGGTCGTGGCGCTGCTTCAGCTGCACGTCGATGTCGGCGAAAGCTTGGTTAGCGCGCTGACGCATCGCCACCAACCCGTTGTAGATCGAGACGATCCACACCACGATCAGCGCAATGACCGCGAGAACAATCCAAATGCCGTAACCGTCCATAGGCGTGTGTCTCCTGCCGACTCGAAGGGTCGTGTCACCATAACACGCGACCCTTGACGGGCCTTTTAGTTGGGGATCGCGGCCCCGTCGAGCAAGACCTCGGCCTCGGCGCGCAATTTCAAAGCCTTAACGGCGCGCGTATCCGCCAAAACCGTCTGTTCCAAAAGGAAACGCGCAAGCCCTGCCGCCTCGCGCAAGCCCGTGCTCGGCAATTCAGCCGCGTCCCAGGCCGTCGCCGCATCGCCGGGCAGCCGCGTCACCCGATAGCTCAGGCGATGCGCATCGCCCATGACGCCCAGCACCGCGCGCGACGCGTCGCCGAGGCACGCGTTGTACGCCCCCGCCGGCGCCTTCAAGCCGTCGACGAGCAAGGCCTGGTCCGCGCGAACCGCCACCGACGCCCCGGGCGGCGCGTCGATACATACGTTCCCGTCCGGATGCACCTTGTCGAACTGCACGGTGAAGAACGGCATCGCCGCGTCGTCCGCCGCGCGTCGCGTGAGAACCTCACAGCGCCCCCGCCAAACCTCGCACGCGATGCTCTGCACCGCGCCGCCCGTAACCCGCACCGCCGGCGCCAACGCCATGCTCACGAGATGCGACGTCATCACCGGCGCTTCGATCGCCGCGGTCACCTTCTGCCCGTCCGCGCTGATCGAGTAGCGATAGCTGAAAGCCCCCGCGCGTCCGACGAACTCCTGCTGGCGGATGGCCGTCACGCCGCGGCCGACCTTCCGCTCGATCAGCGCGCCAACGAACATCTCGTCGGCGGCGAACCCGTCCTCCGCATCCAAGAACACCCGCGTCAAAGAAACGTCGGCACAGTCGCGCGTAAACTGATCGCGCCGCACCTCGCCCGCCCGCGGCCAGGGGTCGGCCTCGACAAACCGCGCTTGCGCGGCGTCGCAGGTCGGCCGCCAGCCCGCGCTGATGGCGAACGGATGGGCGGGCCCGGTCTTGGCAAGTTCGTCGCAAGCCTCGCAGGCTGCCAGCAACGCAACGGCGAACAGAACATCCATGAGCCGGAAACTACGTTAAGACGCCGCCGCTGTGAACAAATTCACCGCCTGTTGCCCCCATTTTGCCTATTCTGACGCGACCGTACGAGGGGGATCCGATGTCCGTCATCTGCCGCGCCGCGTCGCTCGTCGCCGTCTGGCTCGCGCTGACCGCAGCCGCACACGCCCGCGGCGCGCTCGACGTCTCGGCGTTGAAACCATTCCCCTGCCCCAGCGACGAAGGCTACGTCGACAAGACGACGGTGCGCCATTGCGGCTATCTGCGCACGACCGAAAAGGCGGACGGCACCGGCCGCGCGATCGATCTCGCGGTCGTGGTCGTCATCCCATCCGACCCGGAGCGCGCGAAGCAACCACCCACCGTCTTCGTCCACGGCGGTCCCGGCTACGGCATGGTCGACATCTGGTGGTCCGTCGCGCTGCTGCAAATCGCAGGCGACGGCCCGCTGGTGCTCTTCGATCATCGCGCCGTCGGCAGGTCAAAGCCCAGACTCTGCGGCTTCCTGGACAAAGACGATCCGACGTTCGACAAACTGTCCCCGGAAGAGCTGAAAGCGCGCGCTCTCGCCGACATCAAGACGTGTACCGCAAGCCTCGCCAAAGAGAACATCGCCCTCGACACCTACAGCAGCGCGGGCACGGTCTCCGACATGGAAGTGCTGCGCGAGGCGTTGAAGGTCGAGAGTTGGAACGTCTACGGCGTTTCTTATGGCACCACCGTGACGCTCGCCTACGTCGCCGCCCATCCCGATCGCGTCCGCGCCGCCGTCATCGACTCCGTCTATCCGCCCGAGATGCCGGGATTCTCGACTGTCGTACCCGACGGCATGCAGGCGATCGACGCCATGAACCGCGTCTGCCAAAGCCAACCCCGTTGCAAGGCCCGCTTCGGCGACCTGCGCGCGCTCTTCGACCAAGCGATCGTCGCCCTCGACAAGGCGCCGCTGCCGGTCCGCGTCATCGATCCGGCCACCGGCAAAATAGCGACTCGTCACATTTCCAGTTCGACCCTCTACGGGCTTGTTCAAAGCCGTGCGCTCCAAACCGCGGCCTGGTCCGTCGTTCCCCTGATGATGGCCGACGCGCGCGACCGCAAACAGTCCAGTGTGTTGAGCGGCGCGTTCTACGACATGCTCTCTGAGGTAAAATACATCAGCAACGGCGCCTACCTCGCGACCGAATGTCTCGAGCGCGCCCCGTTCGACAGCCGCGCGGATCTCAAAAATCAGGCGGTACGCTGGCCCAATATCGCGCGTGCAGCCGCGGTCGACACACTGTTCGAAACCTGCGCGCTATGGCCGGCGAAGCGGTCGCAAAACTGGTCCACGCCCACGAACGTTACGCCGTCCATCCTTGTTGCCGGCGGCGACTGGGATCCGGTCACCCCACCGGCGCAAGCACGCGCAACCGCCGAACGGCTCGGCGGCAAAGCAAAGCTTCTCATAACGCCGAAAGCCGCGCACGGCGTGACCCTGTACGATGCCTGCACCGAGAGCATCGTGTCCGCGTTCTTGAAAACGCCTGACGCCAAGCCCGACATGAGTTGTGTCGCCCACCGCCGCGATCCGGTGTTCGCCACAGGCGTCATCACCTTCGACGCGTCGCTCGCCTGGCAGCCGGACGTATTGCCGGCAAGCTCCTGGGTGTTCCTCGTCGGGCTGGCGTCGGCCCTGCTGTGGCCGGCCGCATGGACCTTCGGCGCCGTTGCCCGCGGCGAGTCCAAGCGCCCGCCGTTGTTGCTGCGCGCCGCGTTCTGGCTCTCGCTGGCCGCCCTCGGCCTTCTCGCCTGGGCCTACCCGATCGGCGCGGCCGCTTTAGCGACGCCCGACCTTCTTGACACATGGATGCGCTATGGCATTCCGCTGGAATCGTGGCCCGGCTTCCCCGCGCTGCTGCTGATCATCGCCGCCGGCGCGATCGGCACATGGCGCCTCATGGCTGAAGCCCACGCCGGCAGCTTGACCACGCTGCAACTGGCGCATCGCGGTTACGTCGTGGCCGCCCTGATCGCCGTGATCGTGAGCCTTTGGCAGTTGGGCATGCTCGCGCAAGTGCCCGACCTCGCGCTAAACGAGATGAGATTGCTGGTGGCGCCGTAAAGAGCGTCAGTTCTGCTGACTCAGCGACGCAAGCTCCCGCTTGGGCAGCACCGACAACGCCTTGCTCGTTTCGCTCTTGTCGAACGCCGCCATGATGTTGGCAAAGCGCATCTGAACCGCCACACGGAATTCGGGATGGGTGAAGATGTAAAGATCGTTGTCCTTGATCCCCTCGACCACGCGGTTGGCCACCGGCTCGATCGGAATACCCGCATTCACCATCGCCGCCGTCTGCGCACGCGTGTCGCCCAGACCCACCTGAACGGTGTCAGGCCCGCCATAGCGCGATTGCTTGTTGCGAAAGCTCTCATGGATGCGCGTTTGGACAAAGCCGGGGCACAACACCGACACGCCGATGTTCTTGCCCGCCAACTGCCCAGCCCACCCTTCGGACATCGCAACAACCGCAAACTTGGTCGCGCAGTAAGGCTCGACGTTGGGAATGCCCAGCATGCCCGCCATCGACGCCGTGTTCACGAAATGCCCGCCCTCGCCGTGGCTCTCGATCAACGGCGCGAAGACCTCCATGCCGTAGACGACGCCCATCAGGTTGACGTCCATGATCCAGTCCCAATCGCGCTCGGCCACGCTGCCTATCGGTCCGCCGACGGCGACGCCTGCGTTGTTGCAGACCACGTGAACCTTGCCGAACGCGGCGATCGTTCTCAGCGCCGCTTCGCGCAGCGCGCCGCGCGAAGACACGTCGCACAACACGCCCTCGGCCCTGACCTGACTGTCGCGCAACGACTGCACCGCGCGCGAAAGCGCCGCTTCCTCGATGTCGGCGATCACGACCTTCATGCCTTCGCGGCCGAACGCCTTCGCCATGCCGAGGCCAAGCCCGCTCGCCCCGCCGGTGATAAACGCCACCTTGTCACGTAGATCTTTCATCTCAAGCAGCAGCCTTCTGTTCCAAAGAATCGAATTGTGAAAGCAACGCGCGCCCGTCGGGACGCTTGCCGATACGCGCGACAATCGCCTCGCGACTCTGATCGCGCGAAAAATCCGCCTGCGTAACGGAGTGCCAGTGGATCATACCCTCCCAAATCGGATCGATCATTTGCGAACCCTTGATCCGCCCGCCGTCCAGCGTCTTGATCGTGAAGCTGCGCATCTCCGACACGAAGGTTTGCAGATAGGCGACATGGATCGCCTCGTCCGTTCTGATGCGCTCCACCAACGCCGCCGCGTGCATCGCCGCCGGGCGCCGGTCGCGGAACACGTCCGGCGAACGCATCAAGTCCGTGCAGAACGAAAAGAACGACTCCGCCCGAACCTCGATCATCAGCACGTTCATCAGCAGTAGAATCCACTCCTCATAGACCTTGTCGATCATCGGCATCAGCCGCCCGATTTCCGGCCGCGCAATGCTCGCCGGCACCTCGGGCAACGGATACGCATCCTTGCCGAACAGCGCATCGCGCACCGCGTACCACATATCGTCGTGCCCGCCCTGGCCCGCCGCAGGGTTGCCGCCTTCATCCAGCCCGTGCGCGTAGAGCAAGCCCTTGTTCAAATGCCCGATCGAGGTGCCCGAAACGTCTTCCTCGATGATCGCCTGAAAGTCCGGCGCCGTCGCATCGCACAGCGCACGTCCGCGCGCTTCGATCACCCCTGTGATGGTAAGCGCGTTCCACAACGTCTCGCCCATGCCATGGCCCAGCAAGAGCTTCTGCTGATCGATCCCGGGATACGCCTCGCGCTTCAGCAACCGCGTCGTCGCATCGATCAAAGGAAAGCCGCGCGCAGCAACTTGGGCCTGCCAAGCCCGCACAGCCGGCCAGCGGTTCAATGTCCGCGGCGAAACATAATCGCCCTTCGCGTCGAACCCGCCATGCAAGCGATAACCCGCCTCGATCTGCGGCCGCGCATAGTCGTGCTCGGCCATGATCTCGTCCCGCGAAAAAATTACGCGCGCCATATGACGACCTCCCTGATTATATTTGAAATGATAATTTGTCAGTTACGACGCGAAGTCAATCACACACAATGCGATTGCGGCGGCGCACAACGACGGCGCTTATGCCTTCGGCGACAGCGCCCGCACGAAGAACTGCGTCAACGCCTTGACCAGCGCCGCGCGCGTACGCCCGCGCCGGAAGCTATAACTCGATGCCTGATGAATGGCGCCGACGATTGCTTGGCCCAATATCGAAAAATCAAAGTCCTTCGCGACCAGCCCGTCCTTTGCTTGTTGGCGCAAGAGTTCGCCCCACTCTTCACCCCAGCGTTCCGTCAGCGTATCTCCCGCACCCTCGCCGCCGGAG
>JAEUMM010000462.1 GCA_016792645.1 Alphaproteobacteria bacterium
CCAAACTGTCGTCCGCCGGTCTGGTGGCTCAATGCGGAGCGCCTACACCCGATCCCATCCCGAACTCGGCCGTGAAACGCTCCAGCGCCAATGATACTCAGGCTTAAGCCTCGGGAAAGTAGGCCGCCGCCAGACCTGCAGACCGCAGTTCAGAAATACGCGGATCGGACCAACAGTGCAGACAGATCCATCTTTCTAGAAATTCAAAGCGCCCGAGGCTTCACCGCCCGGGCGCTTTTTCTTTGCGCGCCCAATCGACGCCGGCGGCAAACAGCGCCAGCAGCACATAACCGAACAGCGACAACTGCGCGAAACCTTCCGCCGACGCCGGATGCTCGGCAAAGAACGTGTTCTGAATCTGAAGCGCCGCCATGAAGAAACCGAGCGCCCACAACGCGATCGTGCCGGCGCGCGTCGGCGACGGCGCCGCGCGGTCATAGATCCAAAGGCCTAAGAACATAAGCCCAATCTCAACCGGCACGCTGACGTAAGGATTGGCCCACAGCCCAAAGCCCACCTTCATCTCGTCGAAGATCAGCGGCAGGTCGGGCCGATGCACGATAAGATCGCCGAGCCAGTGGCTGAAAGCCGTCAGCGCCACCGCGGCGATGATGACGACGCGATTGCCGGGCAGCAGCGCCGCGACTACGCCGCCGATGAAGAGCGACAGCAAGATCGCGCTCGGCAAACCGTGGGAGTAGGGCATGAAATAGAGATCGAGCGGCGAGAGGCCGAAGAAGTTCTCGATGATCCGCACCTTCTCGATGCCGACAATCACGAAGGTCGCCCACAGGAAATCGACCCACTGCGCCGCAACAAACAGAACCCAAAGCGGCACAGTCTTCGCAAAACCCTTGGCGGCAAGCGCCGGCCCGTAATGCCCGATGAACATCAATCCCCTCGACCCGTGGACAGTCTCTTGCCTTATGCCATAACATTCCTAGGTATCGGACATCTGACCTCGGATTGACGCAGGGTGGAGCAGCCCGGTAGCTCGTCAGGCTCATAACCTGAAGGTCGTAGGTTCAAATCCTACCCCTGCACCCAATCCGAATGGCACGCATCAACCGAACCACCCCGGCCGGCACCGACACGCTCTCGATCGACGAGGCGCGCCGCATCGCGATTGCCGCCCAAGGCTTCACCACCCGCGACGCAGAGCCGACCCGCGCGGACATGCTGAGGACCATCCGCCGCATCGGCCTCCTGCAGCTCGACAGCGTCAACGTCCTCGTCCGCTCCCACTATCTGCCGCTCTATTCGCGCCTGGGTCCCTACGCCGTCGAAGCCCTTGACGCGCTCTCGCATAAGAGGCCGCGCGCGC
The DNA here is from genome assembly GCA_016792645.1 of Alphaproteobacteria bacterium. Taxonomy (GTDB): domain Bacteria; phylum Pseudomonadota; class Alphaproteobacteria; order Micropepsales; family Micropepsaceae; genus SZUA-430. Next base: position 1,325 of record JAEUMM010000462.1, read on the forward strand.
TCTTCGAATACTGGGGACACGAAGCCTCGCTCATTCCCGTCGAGTATCACCCGCTGTTCCGCTGGCGCATGGACGACGCGCGCAGCGGCAAGGGCATGTGGGCCGGCCCATCGCGCTTGGCGCGCGAGCGTCCCGACTTCATCAAGGCCGTCATGAACGAAATCGCGGAGCGCGGCCCGATCGGCGCCGGCGAACTCTCGGGCGGCGGCAAGTCCACCGGCAACTGGTGGGGCTGGAGCGACGGCAAACGCGCCGTCGAATATCTGTTCTGGACCGGCGAATTGACGTCGGCCGGCCGTCGCGGCTTCGAGCGTCTCTACGATCTACCCGAGCGCACGATCCCGGAGCGCATCCTGAACACGGCGGCCGCACCGCGCGACGACGCGCATCGAACACTTCTCGAGATGGCGGCCACAGCGTTCGGCGTCGCGACCGAAGCCGACCTGCGCGACTACTTCCGTTTGCCCGTCGCCGAAACGAAAGCGCGCATCGCAGACCTCGTAGACGCGAAGATATTGCGGCCCGTCACGGTCGAAGGCTGGAAGCAGCAGTCCTATCTGCACAAAAACGCAAAGGCCGCGCGCGCGGTCGAAACATCGGCGCTGATCTCGCCGTTCGACTCGCTGATCTGGATGCGTCCGCGCACGGAGCGCCTGTTCGATTTCCACTACCGCCTGGCGTTCTACACGCCCAAGCACAAGCGCACGCAGGGCTACTACGTCACGCCGTTCCTGCTCGGCGACAAGCTGGTCGCGCGCGTCGATCTGAAATCCGACCGCAAGAACAACCGCCTCCTGGTGCTGGGCGGCCACGCGGAGTCGCATATCGCGCCCGCTTCAATCGCGCCGCAGCTGAAGGCGGAACTCCAACGCCTTGCGCAGTGGCTGGGTCTGAAACGCGTCGCGCCGCGCGGGCGCGGCGAACTCGTTCGCGCCCTGCGAAAAATCTAACGACGGAAATCAGCGCGCCGGTGCTGCGAGCGGGTGGCGGCCGGCGCCCATCGCGATGGGGACGTCCGTTGCCAGCGGCGTGCGGTATTTCTCGAGAGTTTGCATCTCGTCGAGCGTGACGAATTTGTAGCCCTCGGCCACCAACGTCGGCAGCACGTGGTTCACCATCCAGAGCGACCGCTCGCGAATGTCGTGCATCAACACGACACCGCCCTTCTTGCGTCGGATCTCGCGCAGATAGCCGTCGCCGCATTGTTCGGCGGTCAAATCCTTCGACCAGCAATCCCAATCCGCGGCCGTGCGAACGAAGCCATCGTCGTCCACGGTGACTTGCCCGCCGATATCCCAATAGATCGGGCCGACATAATATTTCAGCGCCGGATCTTCGTTCAGAAACGCCGCGTGCACCGTCCGCCAGATGCCGTAAGGCGCGCGGAAATAAAGACCTTGGCCGGGCCGCACATAAGGCGCGATGGCGTCGTTCGTCGTGCCGATCTGCGTAACGAGAAGCTCAGGATTGGCCGCATAGCGCCGGCCGAGCCGCGCATGGCTGAACGAGTGATTGGCGATGACATGCCCTTCGCGCATCATCCGCTCCATCACCTCAGGGTGATGGCGAACGCGCGAACCAACGACAAAAAACGTCGCCTTTACGTTGTTCTGCGCCAGCGTGTCGAGCAATGCGCCGGTGAACGCCGACGGCCCGTCGTCGAACGTCAACGCCAGCGTGCCCGTGCCCTGCAGGCCAGAACGATAGATGTTGGTCGCTTGGAAATACGCGTTCGCCGGATCGATCCGCGACGCCGAATACGTCATGAAGAACAGCGACAGCACGACCGTCACGACGGCCGTCACCACGAACGACAGCGCTCGCAGAAGCATTCCGTTCTTCCCCCAGAACCAACGCCACTTAGCAGCCGCCAGTTTCGCCGGATTGGCGTGCCACAGACAAGGAGATTAAGATTGCTGCACCTGCGCTAGC
>JAEUMM010000058.1 GCA_016792645.1 Alphaproteobacteria bacterium
GCGTTGTATCTGCAGGGATATCGTGAAACCGAACTGGTACTGAACTAAGAGCCGTTCATCCGTATCGGCTCCTTGATTTTACGCAAAAGAAACAGTCTGGCAAGCCACGAATTCACGTACTAAGTGGAAGCCCCTCATCGCCAAGCAAACGGGGCACACATCATGCGCGCAGCGGGCTTCGACTTCGGAACATCCAACTCGGCCATCGGAATCGTCAAAGGCAACAGCGCCGCGTTGGCGCCGATCGAAGGCCCGTCGACGATGATCCCGACGGCGGTATTCTTCGACTTCACCGATCATGACAAACCGCACTACGGCCGCGACGCCGTCGATGCGTATGTGAACGGCAACGACGGCCGCCTGATGCGCGGCCTGAAAACAATCCTCTCGACGTCGCTGATCAATGAGCGCACCGCGCTATCGAAACGTTCGATCCTGCTCACCGACGTCATCGCGATGTTCTCCCGCCACCTGCGCCTCAAAGCCGAAGAAGCGCTCGGCCACCCGATCGAAGCCGTCGTCCATGGCCGCCCCGTGCGCTTCGTCGAAGGCGACGACGCCGCCGACGCGCGCGCCGAGACGACGCTCACAGGCCTCGCCAAACAAGCCGGCTACAGCGACGTATCCTTCGTATACGAACCCGTGGCCGCCGCCGCGCAATACGAACAGAGCGTAACGAAAGAAGAAGTCGTCCTCGTCGCCGACATCGGCGGCGGCACCTCCGACTTCTCGATCGTCCGCATCGGCCCCGACCGCCGCACGAAAAGCGACCGCCTCGACGACATTCTGGCGAACACCGGCGTGCGCGTGGGCGGTACAGATTTCGACCGCAACCTCAGCATGGAAGCGGTGATGCCCACGCTCGGCCTTGGTACCGAGTTGATCAACAAGAACCTGCCGATGCCGCGTTCGATCTTCGCCGACCTCGCCTGGTGGCCGACGATCAACCTTTGCTACACGCCCAAGATCGTACGCGAAGCGCAAGAGCTGCACCGCCTCGCCGTCGAACCGCAACGGACGGCGCGCCTTCTCACTGTGCTGACCAAACACCTGGGCCACCACATCGCCTTCGCCGTGGAGCGCGCGAAGATCGAACTCACCGCCGCGCAGAAGGCCGACATCTCGCTCGTGCTCGTCGAAGCCGGGCTCAAAGCGCCGACCACGCGCGAAACGTTCGACGAAGCGATCGACGCCGAACTGATGCGCCTGCGTCTGTCCGTATGGAACTGTCTGGCGCTCGCCGGCGTAGATGCCGACGGCATCGACACAGTCTTCATGACCGGCGGCTCAAGCCTCGTGCCGGCGGTCGAAGCCGTGCTGCGTGATGAAATCCCGAACGCCGCCATCAAGCGCGGCGACGATTTCCTCTCCGTCGCGCTGGGCCTCACGCTCGCGGCCCAGTCGCGTTACGCGTGAGCAAACGTCAATCGCAAATCAATTCGCCCCACTGCGTGCGCTTGTCGCGCTTCTTGCATTCTTCAGACGGCCCGATCCACTGACCGTCCGCCGACCAAGAACTCCGTCCGCGCTGCGTCGCCTGATACTGATCCTTCTCGCACTTGTCCGCACCGCCGGGCGCCATGCCCTCAGGGCGGAAGCCCATGAAATTGCATTGAATGATCGGCCACCACATGTCGCTGCGCGCACTCAGCACGCGCTTGCGCAGATATTCCGGCGCACGCGGCCACCACCCCGGCAGGATGCGGGCAAAGCCGTTCGGCAAAATCTCAGGCGCCAACGCGAGGAACTGCTCATCCGTATACGGCGGTCCATTGTCGGCTGCCGCTGCGGAAACATCCTTAACAGCCGTCACGCCCATCATGAGAGCGACACAAAGCACCGACAAAAACCGCAACATAAAAGTCTCCGAATAACGATAAGGCGAAAACTATCGCAAAGGTTGCGCGAAGCCAACTTGAGCACGGAGCCCCGCGCGGTCATCATGGTCCCATGTCCGCGTACGATTATGTAATGACCGAAATCGACACGATCGCCCTCGCCGTGGGCATCGCCGCCATTTTACTCGTCCTATGGTTGCTGACCACACGCGCGAAGCTCACCGTCTTCGACTGGCAGACCGCCCTGCTCTATCACGACGGCGTCTTCAAGCGCCTACTCGGCCCCGGCAAATACCGCTTCTTCGCGCCACCGCACAGCTGGCTGCTCTTCGACCGCCGCCCCCAATTTCTGACGGTGCCAGGCCAAGAGGTGCTGAGCCGCGACGCGCTCGGCCTCAAGATTACGCTTGTCGCCGAGTACCAGATAGAAGACGCGGCAAGCCTCATGCGTTCGTTCGCGCTGTCGTCGCCGATGGACGTCACCAACGCGATCTATCCGCTGATCCAAATCCCGATCCGCGAGGCCGCGGCGACCTACACGCTGGACGAAATCATCCAGAACCGCGACGCGCTGCCCGAGATGGTCCGCGCCGCGAGCGTTGAGCGCCTGTCGAACGCCGGCATCAAACTGCTGAAGGTCGCCGTGCGCGACATCATGATCGCAAAGGAATTGCGCGACGCCTACGCCGCCAACGCCATCGCGCAGAAGACAGCGGCGGCGACGCTCGAACGCGCACGCGGCGAAGTCGCCTCGATGCGCGCTCTCGCCAACGCCGCGCGCATGGCGCAAGGCAATCCGGAACTGATGCAGCTGCGCGCCCTCCAGGCGATGCAGTCCTCCGATGGCCGCCACACGGTCATCTTCGATTTCTCGGGCAAAGGAAAACCACCGGCGCCGGCAACGACCGACGCCGATCATCCGTTTGGCCCGGACGACGACGTGCTTTAGCTTGAAGAGGTTCGCCTAGGGCTTCGGGGAAGCATCGCTTACTCGAATCGCCGTCGGGCAACTCGCAGGCCACTGGCCTGCTCCATAGGGAGAACGGGGCCGCCGCGGTCCCATGCGCGAGAGCGCAACGACGGTCGTGCTATGCGGGTGCAAAGCCCCCGCACGCCCGACGTAGGGTCAGCGGCGGCCTTATCTTCCGAAAGCGCTTGAGCGCAACGGCTCGCGCTGCAAAGAATGCACGAAACACACAAAACGAAAGCCCAGGACACATGACCATCCGCACGTCGCTCTGCGACCTTCTCGGTATCCAGCATCCGATCATGCTCGCCGGCATGGGCGGCGTCTCCTACGCCGAAGTCTGCGCCGCGGTGTCTGAAGCCGGCGGCTTCGGCACACTCGGCATGGCCGGCCGCTCGACGGAAGAAATCCGCACGCAGATGCGCAAGGTGCGTCAGCTGACGAAGAAGCCATTCGGCGTCGACCTCCTCGCCGCCGTGCCCGAGTCGCTGGAGAAGACCGCCGACATCATCATCGAAGAGGGCGCGTCCGCCTTCATCTCAGGCCTCGGCGTCCCGCCGCGCCATCTCGTCGACCGCTTCCACGCCGCGGGCCTGAAGGTCATGAACGTCTGCGGCACCGTGCGTCACGCGAAAGCCGGCGAAGACGGCGGTCTCGACGCGGTCGTCGCCCAAGGCACGGAAGCCGGCGGCCACACCGGCAAGATCGCGGGCCTCGCCCTCATCCCGCAAATCGTCGATGCGGTGAAAGTCCCCGTCGTTGCCGCGGGCTCCATCGTCGACGGCCGCGGCCTCGCCGCAGCGCTCGCGCTCGGCGCGCAAGGTGTGTGGGTGGGCACGCGCTTCATCGCCTCGACCGAAGCGCATGCCGGCGACATGTACAAACAAGTCGTCGTCGACGCGACCGACGAAGACACGATCATCACCCGCGCCTACTCCGGCAAGCCGATGCGCGTGTTCAAGAACGACTACGTCGCCGACTGGGAACGCCGCCCCGGCGACATCAAACCGTTCCCGATGCAGGCGATGATCTCCGTCCAGAACAACGCGATGGGCGGCATCGGCGGCCAGACCGAAGGCCTCGTGCGCGAAAAATCCGCCTTCGCGATGGGCCAGGGCGCCGGCGCGATCCACGAAATCCTGCCCTGCGCCGAGATCATAAAGCGCATGACAGCGGACGCGGAGAAGATCATCGACCGGATGGGACGCCTACGTCAGCACGCGTGATCCAATCCTCGTACAGCATCGCGTAGAACACGCTGTCCTGGTATTCGCCGCTCAAGAAGAACGACTTCCGCGCAAAGCCCTCGCGCATGAAGCCGCATTTCTCCGCAATGCGGATCGACGCCGCATTCCGCGGGTCGATCTCCAGCCAAATGCGGTGCAGCTTCAGCCGCGTGAACCCATGGATAAGCGCACCCCTCACCGCCTCGGCGACATAGCCCTTCCCCCAAGCCGCGCGCTCCAGGATGTAGCCCATGCCCGACATCGCATCACGTTCGTTGTAGAAGTTGACGCAACCGATGGCGCGATCGTCGCCCAGCGTGATCGCGAACGACCCTTCCTCACGGTTCTGCGGCGGCAGATTGCGCGCGATGATGCCTTCCATGTCGCGCAGAGAACTGATCGGTGCATGCGACCAGTATCGCATGGCCTCGCCGTCCATGAACGTGGGCAGCAACGACGCGGCATCGCTCACACGTACCGGCCGCAAGGTCAGGCGCTCGGTCTTAATGACCGGCTCATCCGACTCGATCGGCGTCGCCGGCCCCTTGAGTTCGACCACGGTGCCGAACGGATCGCGCACATAGACCGAAGGCCCATTCCCTTGCGCGCCATAACGCTGCCCCCGCTCGATGATCTCCAAGCGGTTCATCACCAGATGCCGCTCGATCGCCGCCTCGTCGAACGGATCGACGCGGATGCAGATGTGATCGACGTTGCGCACCTCCGGCGTGAACGGCCGCGCACCTTCCGCCTTCAGCCAGGCGGCGCCCACGTCCACCAGATCGATGATGCTGTCGCCGGCACGCAGTTGCACGAGCCCGAAATTCTCGACCCGCCGCTCGACCTTCGCACCCAGAATGTCGGAATAAAACGCCAGCGCCTTCTTCATATCCGGCACGCGCAGGACCACATGGTCGAGCGCCGCCAGCGAAAACGGAACCCGGCTCACGCGAGAACGCGCTGCCAAACCGCATAGCCCAGGAAAACGAGCCCGGTGGCAAAGATCAAAAGCCCGGACCCTTGGTTCATGATTTTCAGCGTCTGGGGCCCGATCGTTTTATGGAAGATGCCGGTAATCGCCGTGACCACAAACCACCACAACGCCGACCCGCCCAACACCGACAGGACCAAAACGCCGGTCGCAAGTGTGCTGGATTGGAAATCGACGATGGCGCGCAGACCCGCGAACGACGCGGCAAAACCCAACATCGTGGCCGGGTTCGTAATGGTCAAAGCAAACGTGCTGGCGAAGGCGGCGGCCAGATCGCCGACCGACCCGCTTTGGATACTGCCGTCAGGATTGCGCATGATCTCCGGCGGCGTCGCATAGATGAAGACGCGCAACCCGTAGAAGATGAGAAGCCCCGCACCCGCCAGCTGCAGGATCACGCCCATGTCTTCGATCAATTGAAACACGGCTCGTACGCCAAACCCGGCCGCGACCGCAAAAATCCCGTCGCCTAGGGCAGCGCCAAGCCCCGCCAGGAATCCGTTCAGCTGCCCGTAAGACAGCGTTCGGCGAATGCATATGAGATTCACCGGCCCAATCGGGGCGGCCACCAGGAGGCCGATAACCAGGCCGCCGCCGATAAGAGTGAGCCAGTCCATTCCTGCAGTCACTGGCGTCCGCCTCTGGCTCGTTCGTCGTATTTATGCGCGCGACAATACAGACTCCGGCCCGCAACAGGAATCGGTGCCATGTCCCGGGGAGGCTGGCCCATCCTGGTTAACACTTCCTTCGCGCGGACAACCAAGGCCCTCAGGCCTGCACGTCGACGACGACGCGCCCGCGCACTTGGCCCTTCAAAATCTGCGGCGCCAAGGTCAGAACGTCGGCAAGCTTGGCCTTTGTGACGGTGGCGCGAAGTTTCGTCAGGTCCAAATCCTTCGCCAAACGCTCCCAAGCCTTCAACCGGCGCGGCCGCGGACAATGAACCGACTCGACCCCCGCCAACGTCACGCCGCGCAAAATAAACGGCGCGACCGACGACGGCAGATCCATGCCCTGCGCCAATCCGCAAGCCGCGACCACACCACCATACTGCGTCGCCGACAGCACATTCGCGAGCGTCTTCGACCCGACGGAATCGACAGCCCCGGCCCAACGCTCCTTCGCAAGCGGCCGCACGTCGGTATTGAGTTCGGCCCGGTCGATAATCTCCGATGCGCCCAACGCCTTGAGATAAGCCTCTTCGCTGACCCGCCCCGTCGCCGCGATCACGCGATAGCCGAGCTTCGACAACAACGCGATCGCGACACTGCCGACACCGCCAGCTGCACCCGTTACCAGCACCGGCCCCTTCGCCGGTGTGAGACCTGCATCCTCCAGTGCCATGACCGACAGCATCGATGTGTAACCGGCGGTGCCTATTGCCATAGCATCGGCCGCCACGAATGCCGAAGGAAGCGGCACCAGCCATTCGCCCTTCACCCGCGCGCGCGTCGCATAGCCGCCGTGATGCGTCTCACCCATGCCCCAGCCGTTGCAGACGACGCCGTCGCCGGGCTTGAACCGCGCATCGCCGGACGAAACGACCTTGCCCGCGAAATCGATCCCAGCGATCAGCGGAAATTTCCGCACGACCGGCGCGGCACCCGTAATCGCAAGCCCGTCCTTGTAATTCAACGTCGAGTGCGAGACGGCGACGGTGACGTCGCCCTCCATCAAGTCCGCCTCGCTGAACTCCGACAGTGCGGCCGTTGGACCGGCGTCGCCTTTGGTTACCAAGATGCAGCGGAATTTTTCAGACATCGTTTGTCCTTGGGTTGGCACTCGCGATTGGTAAGCGCTAGCAGGCGAAAGTGTTGCGACGGCACAGCAATTCGACACGAACGTCAAGCGTTACCATTTAGGAACCACGTCGCGTCTCGACAGTTCTCAAACGTCGTGCCTACGATTGTTTTACGGAATGCACCGCACACTGACGATTGCGGGGCAGTCCGTGGAGCGTAGCCTTGAACGGGATGCGCGACGCGTTTGGCGTAATCAACCGCGGGGAGTGTGCGTTGGGCCAGTTGAACTTGATGTTGAAGGGGTACCGCCTCACGACGGCGGAAATCCTGTACCGCATGCCCGATCATCCGGATCTTCTCCAAACTTTCCTTTGGCAAGAACTCGACTTGGCGCCGAAATACCCGGTGCTGAACAAGTTCCTGAAGTTCTGGGAGACGAGCATCGAAGGACGTTTGCATTCCGTACGCGTCGCCTCTTGCGGCATCCTCTCGCCGCTGGACATGCGCTACGTCGGAACGGAAATCAGCCTGCACTGAGGCTCTCCCCTCAGACAGGTTGAAGCGTCTCGAGAAACGTAAGCGGCGCGCCGCGCGCGACGCCCTGCAACGCGCCGTCCCACATGACGACCTCGCCGCGCAGGATGGTCCCGACAGGAAATCCCGTCACGGTCACACCGTCGAACGGCGTCCAGCCACAGCGGCTTGCGATCCACTTGTTCTCGATCGTCCGCTTCGCCTTCAGATCAACGATCGTAAAGTCGGCGTCAAACCCAACCGCAATTCGCCCCTTGGTCGAAAGCCCAAAGATGCGCTGCGGCCCATGCGCGACGAGATCGACGAACCGCTCCAACGTCAGCCGCCCCGCATTCACGTGGTCAAGCAGGATCGGCACCAACGTCTGCACGCCGGTCATGCCCGAAGGCGTATCCGGATAGCCCTTGTCCTTCTCCTCGCGCGTATGCGGCGCGTGATCTGAACCTAGGACGTCGACAATGCCCGCCCGCACCGCAGCCCAGATCGCCTCGCGATGCGACGCATCCCGCACCGGCGGGTTCATCTGCGCGTAAGTCCCAAGACGCTCGTAACACTCCGGCGCGACGAGCGTCAGATGGTTCGGCGTCGTCTCGACGGTCGCGATATCCTTATGATCGCGCAGATACGCCATCTCATCGCCCGTCGACACGTGCAGAATATGCACCCGCCGCGCCGCCTTCCGCGCCAACGAGACCACGCGCTGCGTCGCCAACAAAGCCGCCTCCGCATCGCGCCAAACCGGATGCGAGCGCGGATCGCCCGCAACCCGCAAATTCTTGCGTGCGTTTAGGCGATCCTCATCCTCCGCATGCACCGCCACGCGACGCCGCCCATGCTGCAACACGCGCCCCACATGATCGTCATCGGCGACAAGCAGCGTGCCCGTCGACGACCCCATAAACATCTTCACACCGGCAGCGCCCGGCATCTTCTCAAGATCGGCCAGCGCCTCGGCGTTGTCCGGCGTCGCACCGACATAGAACGCGTGATCGCACCACATCCGCCCACGCGCCCGCGTCAGCTTCTCGTTCAACGCGTCCGCGCTCGTCGTCGGTGGCGCGGTGTTCGGCATCTCGAACACGGAAGTGACGCCGCCCAACACGGCCGCCCTTGATCCCGTCTCCAAATCTTCCTTATGCGTCGGTCCCGGCTCACGGAAATGCACCTGGCTGTCGATCGCCCCCGGCAGCACATGCAGCCCGCGCACATCGCGCGTCGCCTTAGCCTTCGCGGAGCCCAACGCTCCGACCGCCACAATCCGCCCGCCCGTCACCCCGACATCGGCGGCAAACGTCCCCCACGGCGTTACCACGGTTCCGTTCGTCAAAAGCAGGTCGAAACTCTCGCTCATTCCCGTCCGCCCAGTTAGGTCATCGTCGCGCCATGCGATAGCAGAGTGCGCGGGCCAACAACACCCAATGTTGCCACTCTCCGCCCTTGCCAACGCAAAGCCCCACACCCTACTTCTCATTCGATGTCCCACCCGCCCATCCTGCTGAAAGACCGCGGCGTCGTTGAGGTCGCCGGCCCCGACGCGTCCAGCTTCCTGCAAGGCCTGATCACCAACGACATGACGGACGTGGCGGACGGCCGCGCGATTTACGCTGCGCTGCTGACCCCGCAAGGCAAAATCATCCACGACTTCCTGATCGCTCAAGGCAGCAGCGAGGCCTTCTGGCTGGACTGCGTCAGGGCGAACGCGGCCGACCTCGCCGCCCGCCTGAAGAAATACAAACTCCGCGCCAAGGTCACGATCACCGACCGCTCGGCGGAGCTCCACGTCTTCGCCAACGGCCAAGCCGGCGTCACCTTCGAAGACCCGCGCCTGCCCGCTTTAGGCACCCGCGCGATCACGACAACACCCGGTGATGCACAAACCGACGACAGCGCCTACGACGAACATCGCCTATTGCTCGGCGTCCCCGATGCAGCGACAGACATCCCGCCCGAAACGCTCTTCCCGCTCGACTGCAATTTCGAAGAACTCCACGGCGTGTCCTTCGATAAAGGCTGCTACGTCGGCCAAGAACTCACCGCCCGCATGAAGCACCGTGCGACCGCCCGCCGCCGCATGCTACCCGTCACCGCCGACGCAGCACTGCCGCCACCCGGCACACCCATCAAACGCGGCGCGACCGACATCGGCGAACTGCGCGGCGCGATCGGCAACAAGGGCCTCGCCCTCATCCGACTCGATCGCCTCGGTGACGCAAAGGAAGCAACAGCCGGCGACACGCCGATCCGTATCGGCCGCCCCGCCTACCCACTCATCCTCCCGACCGGAGATACGGAATGAAACGCTGCGCCTGGCCCGGCGAAGACCCGCTCTACGTCGCCTACCACGACGAAGAATGGGGCGTGCCCGAATACGACGACCGCGCACTCTACGAAAAACTGATCCTCGATGGATTCCAGGCGGGCCTCAGCTGGATCACCATCCTGCGCAAACGCGAAAACTTCCGCCGCGCCTTCGACAAATTCGACCCAAAGAAAATCGCCCGCTACAACGAAACGAAGATCGCCAAACTCCTGCAAGACGAAGGCATCATCCGCCACCGCGGCAAGATCGAAGGCGCGGTGAAGAACGCTCGCGCCTATCTTGACATCATGGAGAAAGAGCCGAACGGCTTCTCCGGCTTCCTCTGGAATTTCGTCGACGGCAAACCGCTGCAGAACAAATGGGACGGCATCAAGAGCGTCCCCGCCGAAACCCCAATGAGCCAAGCCATGTCGAAGGAACTGAAGAAACGAGGCTTCACCTTCTGCGGCCCGACAATAGTGTACGCCTTCGCCCAAGCCGTCGGCATGGTCAACGACCACACCACCCAATGCTTCCGCCACAAGGAATGCGCAAAACTAGCGCGCCGCTAGATCTCGACAACGGCGCGCTTGCCCGCGGCCCAATCAAGCGCGGCATCCAACCGGTCGCCACCCCAAAACACCTCGCCGTCGACGACATAAGACGGCGCGCCGATGAGCCCCACCGCTACAGCCTTCTCGGTCTGCATGCGCAATGCGTCTTTCGATTCGTGCGCCTGCGCCGCACGCATAACGTCGGCCGCGTTCTGCCCCATCGTCGACAAAATCTCGCCGATCACAAACGGCGACGAGATATCGAGATCACGCGAAAAATTCGCCGAATAGACCCGCCGCACGAACTCCGGCAGCCAAGCCTCATCCGCAAACCGGCACGAAATGCGCGCCGCCAGCAACCCATTGCGCGGAAACTGCGACGGCCGTGTCAGCGGCAAATTCTGCACCGCACACAGCCGCGCGAGATCGCGCCACATATACGCGCCCTTCGCCGGGTAGATGTTGAACGGCGAGTCGTTCCACCCCTGCGCCCCGAAAATTGGCGCAAGCAGAAACGAACGCCACGCAACGGGCACACCGCGCGCCTTCGCCGCCGCCTCAACCGCATGCGCCGCCGGATAGGAATAGGTGCTGGCGAACTCGAACCAAAACTCGAGCGTCGAAGCCATCA
>JAEUMM010000062.1 GCA_016792645.1 Alphaproteobacteria bacterium
GCGGGTATTTGTGGAGCACGTCCCAGGTCGGCGTCTTTTCGTTGTGGCGGCGGCGGTTGTCCTTCCACAGGCTTTCGTAGACGCAATTGTGGAAGTAGTAGAAATCCATGTGCTTGAATTCGGTGCGCGCGGCGGAGAACAGCTCCTCGCACAGCTTGATGTGCGCATCCATCGAGCCGCCGATGTCGAAGAAGATGAGGACCTTCACCTTGTTGTGGCGTTCGGCCCGCATCACGAGGTCGAGGTAGCCTTGATGGGCGGTGTGGCGGATCGTTTCGGGAAGGTCGAGTTCGGTCAGCGCGCCTTCGCGGGCCCATTTGCGCAGGCGGCGTAGCGCGATCTTGATGTTGCGGGTGCCGAGTTCGACGCTGTCGTCGAGATTCTTGTATTCGCGCTTGTCCCAGACTTTGACGGCCTTTCCGTGGCGGCCTTTGTCTTGGCCCATGCGGATGCCTTCGGGATTGTAGCCGTAGGCGCCGAAGGGCGAGGTGCCTCCCGTGCCGATCATCTTGTTGCCGCCTTCGTGGCGTTTCTTTTGTTCTTCGAGGCGCTTTTTCAGCTCCTCCATCAGCTTGTCCCAGCCGCCAAGGGATTCGATCTGTTTCTTCTCTTCCTCGGACAGGTATTTTTCGGTGAGGGCCTTCAGCCAGTCTTCCGGGATCTGCGCGAGATCGGTGGGGTCGAGCGCTTCCATGCCTTTGAAGGCGTGCGCGAAGACGCGGTCGAACTTGTCGAGATTGCGCTCGTCCTTCACCAAGGCCGTGCGCGAGAGGTAGTAGAATTCATCGACCTTCATATCGATGACCTTCTTGTCGAGCCCTTCCATCAACGCGAGGTACTCTTTCAAGGTCACCGGGATCTTGGCCTGGCGCAGGTCGTGGAAAAAGTTCAGGAACATCGATTCACCAATGGCTTGTCAATTTCAGTTTAGCGCCGCGGGTTGGAATGCGCTATCGCCGGATTTTCGCGCCAGGGCCTGGACCCAGCCTGTTTCCGTACCGTCGTAGCCCTTGCCGCGGCCTTGGCTGATGTCGATCGACCGCCACCTTCCGGCCGCCCGCAAGAGCGCTGATACTTCGTCGGCGTTGAGGTAGTTGTAGTAGCGGCCGAGCTTGTCTCGTCCGTCCGTGCCGCCCGACTTGAAGCTGGCATAGAGGATGGCGTTTGGCCTCAACGCGCGATGCACACGCGCGAGAACGTCAGGTAGTCCCGAGCGCGGTACATGTAGCAGCGATGCGTTCGCCCAGATGCCGTCGAAGGCGTTCACGTCGTCTAGATCCTCGAACAGCATAACACGGACCGGCATAGCGAGGCGTCGTTCGGCCTCACGCGCCATCTCGGGCGAACCGTCGACCGCCGTCACCGCCATGCCGGCTTCGATGAGCGCGTGCGTGTCACGCCCGGCGCCGCAACCAAGATCGAGAACGGCTGCGCCCTTCGGCAACTCTGCGAGGAACGCAGTCAGCGACTTCGAGACGCCAATTCCGTCCGATCGCGCGCCATAGGCGGCGGCTTCGGTCGCATAGAATGCGAGCGTCGCTTTGTCGTGCGATTGGCCTTTCGAGGACATGCCTCTAATTTCCGGGCTTGGCGGATTTCGGCAAAGTCACCGTGTTGGTCGCCGGATCGTACTTCGCGACGGGGCGCGTTTGACCGGCGATAATGCTGCGTACGAGTGGTGCGAGCGTGGCCAGGGACGGACGGCCGCGGTAGTAAGCGAACATGAAGACTTTGCCGTCGCGCGGTTCGGTGAGTTGATGGATGAGCGCGCCGGGACCGTCTCTGGCGTCGACCAGCATGCTCGCTGCGGCGTTGGCGCTCAGCAGCCAGGTCGGCGGTTCTTCCTTCGTCATCAGTGTCAAGCGATCGACGGGGCCGTCGGCGCCGTCGTTGGCGACGTTGCGCCAATAGAGCATCGGCGCCTCGCGCGCATCGATCTTGTCTTCGACGCACCAGCGTTCGTTCTTCGGCAAGGGCGTGATGTTCTCCGTACCCGGCTGTTCCGACATGCCGGCGATGAGGGAAAGGCGGCGCGTGAGTTCCTGGTCTGTGATCCGCACGCCGTTGCGAAGCCGCGGCAGTGCGGCGGCGCATGCGGACAAATGAACCTCTGCGGTCGACTGGACTCGGCGGTTGAGCTTTGCGAGCACTTCCATCGTCTCTGAGCGCGCACGATCGGTGTAGAACGCGCGGAACTTCAACGTCCATCCGGACAGGTTCGAGAGCCACAGAACTGTAGTGGCGTCGTCGTCGAGAGCGTAGGAGGCGCTGAGAGCCGGCCGGGGGCCGGCAATGGGATCAGCGGGACGTTCGGTCAATTCTCCACCGGGCCTATGGGCGGCTATTGCCGCGCGTGCAGCGTCGAAGTCGTCTTGCAGCGACTGACCGGCACGTCTCGTCAGAAAGATCGTGATACGCGCAGCACCCGGGAGGTCGAAGCTGCAGCTGACATCAAGGCCGAAGCTGTCGTGGACGGTCGCCTGACCGCCCGTGAATTCGCCTATCTGCGCGGGACAATTCAGCGTCGATTGGGCGTGGATCGCCGCACCGTCCGTCCCAATGCGCCAGATGCTCTTTGATAGGGGCGCGCGTTCGACCTGCGTGAGCGGTTCGAACGTGCGCTCGTGCACCAGGGCGGGCGTGACCGCTTGGGTCGCGATGATGAGAAGGCCTGCAAACGAACTCATGCTAACTCCGGTCTGCCGGAGTCAGCATAGCTTGTGGTGTGTGTGGATACCTAGCGGGCCGTGGCAGCGTCCAGCACGTCGCCGCCGATGTCCGTCCAGAGCGAAAGCAGCAAGGCGCTGTCGGCGGTGGTGATCTCCGTCTCCGATTCGGATCCGGCGATTGTGAAGATGAGGATCCAGTCGCGAATTTCGCCAGCGGCGACGTGCGCGAGCATGGGCTTTGCCCCGTCATCATTGCGGAACGAGAACACGCGCGCGGTGAAGATGCCGACTCTCGTCTTCAGCTCATATTTGCCGCTAAATTCGCGCTGGTGGAAGGCGTTGGCCTTCGTATCCGGCTTCCAGCCGGGATTGACCGACAGAAACGCGGTGCGCGCGCGATCGAGCGGTTCGCCGCTGCCTACCGATTTGTGCTCGGTCGTGATGGCGAGCTTCATCGGCGGTACCGACGGATTGCCTTTCGAGATGACGTCAAAGTGGCAGGTCACGCGGTTGCCTGCCGTATCGTCGACCGAGATGCCTTTCAGGCGCAGGATCTGGTTGTGGTTGCCGTAGTCGGTATCACCAGCCGGGCATTTTAGCCCGCTCTTCGCATGCATGACGATGCCGTTGTCGCCCGCGACCCAGATGCCCTTCGCCTTTGGCTCGGCGGCGACGATGTCTTGCGCCTCTTCGCCCGGCGTCTTGGCCCATGAGGGAGAAACCAAAAGGCCCAGTGCGACGACCGCGGTCAGTGCGTGTTTCAAGTGCATTTCCTCCTGCCAGCTGCATGCGCCTTAGTCGAGCCAGTTTAGCGCGCCAGATGAGCGCGGCAATGCGAGCAGAAGCTGACGCGCAATTGCGGGTTGTTCCGGGAGGCGCGGCCGTACGTTTCAGTTGCGTTCTCTGCGCGCCAGGAATGCCAGACGTTCGAAGAGGTGGACGTCTTGTTCGTTCTTCAAGAGCGCGCCGTGGAGGGGCGGGATCAGTTTCGACGGGTCGCGTTCGCGCAGGGTCTCGGCCGTGATGTCGTCGGCCATCAGGAG
>JAEUMM010000072.1 GCA_016792645.1 Alphaproteobacteria bacterium
GCGGGCGGGGCGGTGACCGCGGCGACAACGGTCGAGCTTGCGGGGCCGTTGGCGGCGCCGACCGTGGTGACGTGAAGCGCCACGCCGATGACGACAAGCAGCGTCAGCATGAGAATCTTGTCGAGCATCGAAACGCACTCCCCCTCGAACACGCGTGATTTGCACGCTTGCGCGATTCTAGGTGCGCTTTGGCGGCGCTGTCGATGCCGAAGGGGTTAACTTTTGAGCATCGCGGGTTCCGCTGTGTCCGCAACACCACTCACGCTAATGCGGCGGTTTCTCCTCCAAGACGCGGCGGATCTTTAGTGCCAGGTCGTGGCGGCGGTAGGGCTTGTTCAAGAGATGGATGCCCGGATCGACGCGGCCGTGATGGACGATCGCGTTTTCGGTGTAGCCGGAGGTGTAGAGCACGCGCAACGCGGGCTTGAGCTTGCGGGCTTCCGCCGCGAGTTCGGGGCCCTTCAAGCCGCCGGGCATGACGACGTCGGTGAAGAGCAAGTCGAAGTCGGCGCCCGCCTTGAGGATCGCCAGCGCTTCGACGCCGTCGCGCGCGACGGTGATCTTGTAGCCCAGATCCTTCAACTGATTGGCCGCGAACTGGCGCACGTGATCGTCGTCTTCGACCACGAGAATGCGTTCGCTGCCGCCGACGGCGGGTTCGTCCTTCGCTTGCAGCGCGGGGGCGGCGTCGTCGCGCGCGCGGGGAAGGTAGAGCTTCACCGACGTGCCGTGGCCGAGTTCGGTGTAGATCTTCACGTGGCCGCCCGACTGCTTGACGAAGCCGTGCACCATCGAGAGGCCCAGTCCCGAACCCTGGCCGTGACTCTTTGTCGTGAAGAACGGTTCGAAGGCGCGCGCGAGAACGTCGGGCGTCATCCCCGTGCCGTTGTCGGAGACGGCGATCATGACGTATTCGCCGGGCGTCACTTCTAGATGCTTGCTGGCGTAGGCGTCGTCGAGGGTGACGCTTGCCGTCTCGACGGTGATGTGGCCGCCCTTGGGGCTTGCGTCGCGCGCGTTGATGCAGAGGTTCAAGACCGCGGCTTCGAGTTGCGAGGCGTCGATGAAGGCCTTGCACAGACGCTTGGCGCCGACCCAGCGCAGCTCGATCTGTTCGTCGAGCGTGCGGCGGAGCAGGGCGTCCATGTTGCCCAAGAGAAGATTCACGTCGACGGTCTTGGGCTCCAGCGGCTGGCGGCGCGCGAAGGCGAGCAGGCGGTGCGTGAGGTCGGCCCCGCGTTCGGCGGCGGCCAGCGTGAGTTCGGCCAGGGGGCGCATGCTGTCGTCCGTCTCAAGGCGCAGCGCCAGCATCTCGGCGTTGCCGATGATGACGGTCAGCAGATTGTTGAAGTCGTGCGCGATGCCGCCGGTGAGTTGACCGATCGCCTCCAGACGCTGCGACTGGCGCAGGCGCTGCTCCAGCTCGCGCTGTTCGGTGATGTCGCGGAAGTACACGGTCAGGCCGTCGGGCGAGGGATAGGCGCGCACGTCGACCCAAAATTTCAGCGCCGGCGCGAACTCTTGAAACGCGACCGCGCGCCCTTCGGCGACGGCGCGTTTGAGTTGACCTTCGATCATCGTGCCGACGGCGGCGGGGAATTCTTCCCACAGCACCTTGCCCAGAAGCTGGGTGCGCGGGCGGCGGAGCAGGCGTTCGGTCTCGTTGTTCACGTAGGTGAAACGCCAATCGCGATCGAGCGTGTAGAACGCGTCGGTGATGCTCTCCAGCGTCGTCGTCAGGCGTGCGGCGAGGCGCTCGGCGGCCTCTTCCGCCGTCTTGCGGTCGTGGACGTCGATGGCGGAGCCGAACCATTTGACGAGCTTGCCGCTCTCGTCGCGCACGGGCATTGCGTTGGCGAAGTGCCAGCGATAGGCGCCGTCGCTGAAACGCTTGACGCGGAATTCCATCGTGAAGGGCTGTTCGCTGCGTTCGCCCTCGGCGCGCGCTTCGACGGCGGCGGGGATGTCGTCGGGATGCAGCGCCTCAAGCCAGGCCAGGCCCAGCGGCTGCACCGAGGGTCCGGTGTAGTCGGTGAAGGCGTGGCTGGCGTAGTCCAGACCTTCGTTCGGATTGGCGGTCCAGACGATGAAGGGCATCGCTTCGGCGAGTTGGCGGAAGCGCGTCGTCGAGGTCAGCAGCGCGCGCTCAGCGGCCTTCTTTTCGGTGATGTCCCGGCAGACGACTTGAACGTTCACTTCGCCGCCGGCAAGGTACGCGCGTGGGCGCACTTCGACATCGATGTGCGTGCCATCGACCGCTATGATTTTTCTTTCGATGGGCGGAAGCGGGCCTGGCGATCGCAAGAGCTCCGCCGTGCGCGCGCGAATCGACGCGTGGGCATCGTGAGGGACGAAGTCCAGCACCGAGCGGCCGATGATTTGATCGGGCGACGTCGCGCGCAGCAGTTTTACGCCGGCGTCGTTCACATACACGATGCGGTCGCCGCGGTAGACGAAGATGAGATCGGGCAGCGCCATGACGATATCGCGGTGGCGCAGGTCGCCGTTCGGCACGTCGGCGCCGCGCAACGTCGCGAGATAGGCGGGCTTGCCTTCCCAATCGATCTCGCTGATGCGCATGCCGCCGGCGCCGGCGTTCAGGCGGATCTCGGCGCCGTCGCCGGCGGCCAGCAACGTCATCAGCGTCTGGCCGGCGAGGCCGCCGGATTTCTTGTTGAAGAAGGCTTCGGCGGCGGAATCGGCGAAGACGATCTGGCCCTCGCGATTCAGGATGAGAAGGCCGCGCGCGTGTTCGCTCGCCAGTTCGCGCAGGCGCTGCTCTTTCACGTGCTGCGATTCCATCGTCGTCCTTTTGCGCGAGCGAGAGAGTCTGTCGTGGCGCGCGCGCGATTGTAGCGAGGGGGCCGGGCGATTGCGCGGCGGAAACTGTGCACTGGTTCGGCAAGTCTGGATAACATGAGCCCGCCGCATCCAAAACGTGCGGTGCTTGCCATCAAATTGTATCGTAACGCACCGGCGGCTGCGAATGCGCCGGGGGAGGGATCCGGCGATGAAGTTCTATTACGCACCGCACAGCTGTGCCTTGGCTTCTCATATCGTGCTGGAAGAGGCGGGCGCGGCGTATCAAGCGGTGCGGGTGAATTTCGGCGCGAACGAGCAGCGCGGTTCCGCCTATCTCGCGGTCAATCCGAAGGGGCGGGTTCCCTCGCTTGTCACCGATCGCGGCGTGTTGAGCGAGACGCCGGCCATGCTGGTCTACATCGCGCAGATCCATCCGCAGTCGCGGCTGGCGCCGTTCGACGACCCGTGGGCGCTGGCGCAGGTGCAGGCGTTCAACGCGTATCTGTGCTCGACCGTGCATGTCGCGCACGCCCATCGCATGCGCGGGTATCGCTGGGCCGACGATCCGGCCGCGATCGAGGCGATGAAGAAGAAGGTCCCGCAGTCGGTCGGCGAATGCTTCGACTTGATCGAACGGGAGATGTTCAAAGGACCGTTCGTGTTCGGCGACACGTACACGATCAGCGATCCTTACCTCTTCACGATTGCGCAATGGTGGGAGCTCGACGGCCTCGACCCGGCGCGCTTTCCCAAGCTCGCCGAGCATCGCGAACGCATGCGCGAACGGCCGGCGGTGAAGCGGGCGATCGCGATGGAGCTTGGGTGACGGCGAACATAACCAGCGCCTTGCAAACCGCATGCTTCGTGATCGCGAACCGGACCGCTGTGGCTCATGCCCGGCCACGAGGCATTTGAGATTCGGATGGTTTTTCGGATAAGGCGGGGGACTCTCGTAGGCGTGTGTTGACTGTTTAAGTCAACGGGGGTTTCTTCTTTTGGACTCTATTGTGGTCCTCTTGAGGAGGCGTGCCGTGCCCAATGGACAAGCCAATCCGTCGTTCTGGGTTTTGACGATGCCGCGCGGCGCCGTGCCGAAGGCGGAGAAGAAGATCGTCGCGTTCTTGAAGGGCGAGAGCGGGGGGATTTTGAAGGCGATTTCGCGCGACAAATATGTGCTGGCGCGGCCGGCGCAGCAGGCGATGCGGGCGCGGTACGACACGCATTTTCTGATGCGCGATTTCTTGAAGGGGCTGCCCGGCGTCATTTGGGTGACGTCGTTCACGGGGGATCAGGTCAAGAAGGTCTACGAGATCGGCATGCTGGATCCGGATGACGGTATCGCGACCGATCTGTTTCCTGCGGGCGGCATTGCGGAGCATCTGACCTTCGTGAAGGCGCCGGCGGCTTGGGAATTGCTGCGCAAGAAGAGCGGGTGGGCGAAGGATCTGGCCGACGTTTGGGTTGCGCATTTGGATACGGGCGTGACCAAGCATCCGGTGTTCGGCACGTGGAAGAACGGCACCACCGCGACGGTGAGGCCGGATCTGGGCATCAATTATATCGAAGGCGGGCCGCCGTTCGATCCGGTGCATATCAACTACGCGGGGCAACGCGGACACGGGACGCGCACGCTGTCCACGCTTGCGGGGACGAACAAGAAGACGCTGTTGGGCATGGCGCACGGCGCGACGTTCGTTCCTTATCGCGTGACGAACACCAGCGTGATCGACACGTTCTCGGCCACGCCGTTGAACAAGGCGCTCGATCATGCGTGGTCGGCCAACGGCTGCCGGGTGGCTTCGATCAGTCTGGGCGATCCGTGCAATCCGTCGCCGACGAATACGCTTGCGATCTATGACGCCTACGCCAACGGCATGATCGTCGTGGCGGCGGCGGGCAACGTGACCAGCGAGGTGACGTTTCCGGGCAGTCATCCGTGCACGATCACGGCCGGCGGGGTGAACTTGGACGGGACGCCGTGGGCGGGCGGCTCGCGCGGCAGCCGCGTCGATCTCTGCGCGCCGGCGAACACGATCTTCCGCGCCGAGACGGTGGCGCTGAACCCCAAGAAGCCGGACCATGTCTACGGGAAGCAGGGCGATGGGACGTCGTATGCCACGACGCTGATCGCCGGCGCGGCGGCGCTGTGGCTCGCCCGTTGGACGATCAAGCATCTGGAGGCGACCTATCCAAAGCCGTGGATGATCGTCGAAGCGTTCCGCTCGGTGGTGCGCAGCTCGGCCGAGGTGCCGCCCGGGTGGGACTCGTCGCGGTTCGGCGCGGGCATTCTCAACGCGCACGCCCTGCTGCAAACCAGCCTGCCCGACCCGGCGCAGCTGCGTTCGCGGCTGCCGTGAGACAGGCGCGTTCGCAGCTGCACGCCCGTGACGGCTTACCCCTTCTACGGCGGGCGAGACTCGCGTAGTCTTGCTGCTTCGGGGGAAACGTTTCGAGGGCGCTGATCTTGCGCGCAAATCTTACGGCATTCGTGGTGTGCGGGCTCACGGCTCTGGGCGCGGCTTCGACGGCTTCGGCGGAGGCGGCGTGTTCGGGCGAAGCGTGTTCGCTGGTCGCGGTCGCGGCCGACGGGTGTTCGTTCCAGAACAAGGGCGACAAAGCGGTGCGGTTCTCGCTGGTCGCGGGCGGTGCGGCGCGGGTGGTCACGATCTTGAAACCCGGCGAGACGTTCAAAGAAGCCGACAAGAATTTCTGCGTGGCGGAGAACGCCGGCGACAAGCGTCTTGAGGCGAGCTTTGCGGTGTTGGGCAAGGCGCCGGTCGACGATCGCGATTTTACGTTGAAGGGCACGAAGCCTTCGGTTGTCGCTGTTGCGCCGGCGGCGGCCGTGCAGGTGGCGACGACGGCGCCGGTTGTGCCGCTGCCGCGTGCGAAGCCTGCGGCGCCGCCGTCTGTTCCCATGCCGCGCGCGAAGCCTGAGGTTGTCGAGGTGGCGATGGCTGCGCCGCCCGCGGTCGCGGCCGCTCCGGCGCCTGTTGTTGCGCCTGTGCCGGTTGCGGCTGTTGCGCCCGCCGCCGCGGTGCCCGTGACCACCGAAGCCGAAGCGGCGGCGACGATGCCGAAGGCCGCGTGCGGCGAGGGTGGGTGTCCGCCGATCCTGTTCAAGGTGATCGACAATTGCCTGTGGGTGATGAATTTGAATCCGCGCGCCGTCGCGTTCGAGGCCGAGGTTGGCGGCAAGCACACGAAACTCGCGCTTGAGGCGGCCGACGGCGACAAAGCCGACGCGCACGCCGCCGTCGCCGAGGTGAAGGATTTGGCCGCGCTGCACATGCGGCTCAAAGATCCGTTCCAGTCGGCGGGCTCGGGCATTCCCGTCTATCGCGCGCGTCTGGGGCAACCCGGATCGTGCGTGAAGAGCCGGGCCGAGATCACGACGTTCACGGCGTCTTATGTGAAGTAGCGTCTCTCGCTGACGCCGCGATCAACGGCGCGCGATTTTGACGACGCGGGCTTCGGCGAAGGCGTCTTCGGCCAGGGAGAGGACGGCGCCGAAGCTGGCGTCGTGGCGGGTGTCGGCGAGGCCTTCGCTGAGGCGGTGCGCGGACTTGATGGCCTGGCGCGCGTGGAGCACGGCGGGGGCGCGTTCCAGGCGTTGTTCCAAGAGGCGGTAGGCGCGTTCGATCTTCTGCAGCTCGGGATAGTCTTCGCCGAGTTCGCAGGTTTCGCGATCGCAGACGAACGACGTCGCCACATGATAGATGCGCGGGCGTTCGCGGGGCGGTTCAACTTCGGCGGTTTGGAGGGCGGCGGGGGAGGCTGGTGACATCGGCGCGAATCTCTCCCTTATGATCATGCTTATATATAAGTATTGCTCATTCTAGTCAACCGGAATGTTGTTTGCTCTCGTGCAACGCGCTGGCGTGAATGTCGAAAAGCCCGTCCCTTGGGGGAAGGGACGGGCTTCGACAGGTCAGTTTCCAAGCGCGCTCACGGGGGGGCGCGAGTGCGCTTTGGCCCACTGTTCGCAGGCCGAGGTGATAACGCAGCCGGGGTTGATCCGTTCCCTCGGCGTTTGACTGCGCATCGCCTTTAGGTGGGGACGCCCTTCATCTCGCCGCGTTTGGCGAGTTCGGCGAAGATTTTGCCGAGCAGCGCCATTGTCGCGGGCGGCGGCATTTGCGATTTCAGGGATTCGTCGGCGGCCATGTCCTTCTTCATCGCGGTGACGGCTTTGAACATGGCCGGGTCGCCTTGGGTGAATTCCTGGATGAGGGCGCCTGCGCGGCGGCCGATGGCGAGCGCTTTCTCCGACGCGGGGTCTGCGTTCTGGCCCAACGCACCGACGTCTTCGTAGACTTGCGCCCAGGCGGCGCTGACGCGGGCTTGGTCGGCGTCGGTGAAGGGGCGTGTCTTCAGTTCGGCGAGTTGTTCCTTCGTGTAATGTTTTTGCGCCAGCGTTTCCAGTTTCGGCGTCCACTTGAATTCGCTCATTTTCGATCTCCGGATGAGGTTTGCGAGTTCGTCCGTGGACAGAGCATCACGTTGCGCCAACCGTTTGCGCGCGGCGCGGACGAGGGTCAGCGCCTCTTCGGCGTCGGCCTTTGCGTCCTCGAGCGCCGCTTCTTGCAGCGCCAGCACCGTGCCCAAGTCGGCGTCGCCGTCGAGCAGCGTGGCGATGCGTTTCAACGGCAGCCCGAGTTGCTTCAGCGCGACGATGGCCGCCAGCCGCTCGATGTCGGCTTGGCCATAGGCGCGCCATCCCGCCGCCGTGCGCGCCGGCGCGATCAGCCCCATGCGCTCGTAAACGCGCAGCGCCTTCGCCGACACGCCGAAGCGCTTGGCGACGGCCGCCGGCGCGTCGGCGAAGGTGTTGGGTTTGTCGCGTGTGGTGCGCTGCTTGTGCATGATGTTCCGTCCCGAACGGTCGTGATCAAAAGGCCGGACCTTGGGGACGGCTCAAGCGTTTTTTTTCGGCTCATCCGCGTCGTTCAGCATACCGGAGTCGCGCGGATTTGTTGGGTTTGCGGGCGTTCATGTGGGGTTCAGGGCGGGGGCGCCTATATCGGGGCGACGAATGGGTCGGGGCTCGCCCCTTTTCGAGCTTCCACTGGGAGAGTGCACATGAAAACGGTTTTGCTTTCGGCGGCTGCGGCGCTGGCGTTGACGGTGGCGGGCGCGGGTAGCGCGTTCGCCGGGCAGGTTTACGGCAACTATGGCGGGCCGACCGCGGGGTATGGCGACCGGTCTTATGGTCCGCCGCCGCCGGCTTACGGGCCGGGATACGGTTACGGGCCGCAATATGCGGGGCCGCCGCCGGGCTATTACGGCCGCGGACATCGCGGACGGCGTCACTGCGGCGGCGATCGCGTCGCGGGCACGATCCTGGGCGGCGTGCTGGGCGGGATTATCGGCAACAACATTTCCGGCGGGCGCCATCGCGGGCCTGAGACGGCGGCGGGCGTGATCATCGGCGGCATCGCCGGCAACGCGATCGCCAGCGACGCGTGCCGCGACCATCGCCGCGGCGATCGTTACTACGGCCGGCCGGACGTTTATCGCGGCGGCGCGTATGACGGCGGCTACGACGATCCGCGTTACGGCGACGACTATGGTCCGAGCGAAGGCCCCGGTTACGACGGGCCCGGCTATGACGGGCCGAGCTATGACGACGGCTATGGCTATGACGACGACGTGCCGTATGAGGATCGTCCGTACGACGGGCGGTAGTCCTCTTCGTCTGACGTGAATTCAGCGGCCGCGTTCCTTCGTTGGAGCGCGGCCGTTTTGCGTCAGCGGCGGTCTTGCACGTATTTGAGGCCGATGAGGGCGGCGGCGAGGATTGCCGTCGCGGCGGCGGCGGCGAAGAGGTCGCCTGCGTGCGGGACGCCGAGGCGGAAGATGGCGCGGATGGGCTCCAGCGTCAGCACCGCCGTCAGGACCGCGACCACGCCCGCGAGGCCGAACCAGAGCCAGGGGTTCCAGCGTTCGAAGGTTTCCTCCAACGAGAAGTGCAGCGAGCGGTTGGCGAAGATGAGCGCAACGTTCGCCAGCGTGATCGCGACGAGGACGAGCGCGCGCAAATCTTCTTCGCCGCGGCCGTTCATCAGCGCCCAGACATAGACGCCGGCGACGGCGAGCAAGGCGGCGGCGCCTTGCGCGAGGCTTGCGAGGATGAGCGGGCGGCCGAGGAGGCGCGCGTTGGGGTCGCGCGGCGGGCGCTCCATCACGCGGCGCTCGGAATGCTCGGCCTCGAAGATGACGGAGCAGGCGGGGTCGATGATCATCTCGAGGAAGGCGATGATCGCGGGCGTCATGACGGGCGGCGCGCCGAAGGCGAGCGGCAGCAGCGCGACGCCTGCGATGGGCACGTGGACGGCCAGGATATAGCCCATCGCCTTTTGCAGATTGTCGTAGATGCGCCGGCCCAAGCGGATCGTCTTCACGATCGAGCCGAAATCGTCGTCGAGCAGTACGATCGAAGAAGCCTCGCGCGCGACGTCGGTGCCGCGGCCGCCCATGGCGATGCCGATATGGGCCGCGCGCAGCGACGGCGCGTCGTTGACGCCGTCGCCGGTCATGCCGACGATCTCGCCGTTCGCCTTCAGCGCTTCGACGATGCGCAGCTTCTGATCGGGCAGGATGCGGGCGAAGACGTTGCAGGTGCGCACGCGCGCGCGCAACGCGCCGTCGTCGAGATCCTTGAGGTCGGGGCCGGCAAGGACTTCGCCCGCGCCGATGCCTGCTTGCGCCGCGATGGCGCGTGCGGTTTCGGGGAAGTCGCCGGTGATCATCACCACGCGGATGCCGGCGCGGGCGCATTCGGCGACGGCGGCGGGCACGCTGTCGCGCACGGGATCTTGGAAAGCGACGAGGCCCAAATAGGCGAAGCGCGCTTTCATCACCTGCGCGATGTCGGCGCCGTCTTGCGCGTCGGCTTCGGCGACGGCGAGGACGCGCAGGCCTTGCGACGCGAGTTCGCCGGCGCGGGCGAGGATGCGCTGGGCCTCGGCGCCGTCGAGGCCGCAGAGCGAGAGCACGGCTTCGGGCGCGCCTTTCGTGGTCGCGTGCGGGGGCTGGCCGTTGCGGCGCCAGACTTGGGTCATGGCGAGAAGGTCGGGCGTGATGCCTTGGCGGTGCGCGAGCTGGCGTTCGGCGAAGACGGCGCCGGGTTTGCCGCCTTGGGCCTGCAGCAGCGTCTGCAACGCGCGTTCCATGGGATCGAACGGTTCGGGCAAACCCGCCAGCGTCGCGACGCGCATCAGGCGTTCGACGTCCGGCGGCGGCGCCTCGTCGTCGGCGGGGCGCCAGGCGTGCGCCGGCGTTTCGATGTGGGCGACCTGCATCTTGTTCAGGGTCAGCGTGCCGGTCTTGTCGGTGCACAGAACGGTGACCGAGCCCAAAGTTTCGATCGAGGCGGCGCGGCGGGTGAGGACGCGCGCGCGCGCGATGCGCCAGGCGCCCATGACCATGAAGACGGCAAGGACGAGCGGGAATTCCTCGGGCATCAGCGACATGCCGACGGCGATGCCGGAGAGCAGCCCGTCCAACCACGAACCCTGCGTGATGCCGTAGGCGACGCCGGCCACCAGCGCGACGACGACGCCGACGATGGCGAAGGCGCGCACGATGCGCTTGGTCTCTTCGCGCAGGCGCGGGACTTCGGTGCGGATGGCGGCGAGCGCGCCGCCGATCTTGCCGATGGCGCTGTGCGCGCCCGTCGCCGTCACGCGCGCCTCGATCTGGCCGCGCACGACGAGCGTGCCGGAGAAGATCATCGGCAGATCCTCGCCGCCGGCCTGAAGCGCGCGCGGTTCGTCGCGCGGGGCGGCGCGCTTGCGCACGGGCGCGGACTCGCCGGTCAGGAGCGACTCGTCGACGCTGACGTCGTCGCCGGCGACCACCCAGGCGTCGGCGGGGACGCGGTCGCCTTCGGCCAGGAGAATAACGTCGCCGCGCACGACCTCGCGGCCGGCGATGCGCTTGCGTTCGCCGTCGCGGATGACGAGGGCGCGTGGGCTGGACATGTCGCGCAGGGCTTCGAGCACGCGCTCGCTGCGCACCTCTTGCACGAGCGCGATCGAGACCGAGAAGGTGGCGAAGGCGGCCAGCGCCGCCGCTTCGATGAAATCGCCGAGGATGAAGTAGATGACGCCCGCGGCCAGCAGCAGGGCGAACATCGGCTCGCTCATCACGTCGATGAGGATGCGCAGCAGATCGCGCCGCCCTTGGGCCGGGATTTCGTTGGCGCCTTCGGCCTTGAGACGACGCGCGGCCTCGTCGCTGGTCAGGCCGATGCGGTCGCGTGGCGGCATGCGTGCTCCGGGCGGTCGAAGGTGCGCCGTGCCTAGACTCAACAGAGTGGCACGACCTTGATGCGTATCAAAGTTTTCCCGCCGTTTTCCCGCCACATCACTGCGCGACGCTGCCGTTCGGCGACGAGGCACTCATGATCTTTCCATCCCTTTGCGGAACTCTGCGCGCCGGAATCGCGGTGGCGGCGCTTGCCGCCGGCCAAGCGGCGTTGGCCGACGGTTCCAAGGCGTTCGTCATGCGGCCCAAATTCGGCGCGGCGGAGGTGAATCTGCCGTCGACGGTCAGCTGGAAGACGACGGCCAATGCCAACGGCAGCTATCGCGTCGTGCTCAACGCGGAAACGGACGTGCGGCCGGTGCTGGCCAACATCAAGGTGCTGTCGGCGAAAGCGCTCGACCGGTCGCCGCCTTGCGCGGATGCGGTCAAGGTTGTGAACGCGGCGGCCAAACTGACGGGCGCGACGACCTTGCGCTACGATGTTCGCTTCCACTTCGTGAAGCGCGTGTGCGCCGGTTACTATCCCGTCGAAATGCCCGCCGACGTGACGTGCGCGGCGCGCATCGCGCTGTCGGCCAGGCGCTCGATCGTCGTGATCGACGTGCAGGGGGCGACGGCGCCGCCGTGCCGCATCGAGGGCGCCTATCAGGTGGTCAGCGACGCCGTCTATGCGGTCGTCGGCATCGACGTCTTCAAGCGGCATGCGATCGACCTTGCGCGCAATCTGCCGCCCGCGTTCAAGGGCGTGACGATCGACATCAAGTCGCTGGCCTTCGACCTGCCGCCGGCGGGTGCGCGGCTGCGCATCGCGGGCGAGAGCGTCATGTCCAAGGCGCAGTTCGACCAGTTCATGGCCCGCCTCGACGCGGCCGCGCCGCGGTCGAACTGAGCTTTACGATTGTTAACCGGTTGCAGGCCCTGCAACCGGTCCAGTTTGTGCGCGGTTTGCTCGCGCCGGCGTGATCGCGCGCGTCGGATTTTTCCAAGACGTGCAACGATCGGCGCTTAAGATTTACACGACGCCCATGCAGATATGGGGCTCACGCTTCGGTGTTCACCGTTCGGCGATTCAGCGCGTGCAACAATGGTTTTTGATATGTATATACAGATCAAGAGCGGAGCGGCGATGAAAACACCGATTGCAGGCGTGGATCTGACGGGAACGGGCACGTGCGCCGCGTTCAACTTGCGGCGCGCCTCGCGCGTCGTGACGCAGCTTTACGACGCCGGGCTTTCGCCGACGGGCTTGCGGTCGACGCAGTTCACGATCTTGGTCGCGACGGCGAAGAACCAGCCGGCCTCGATCGGCAAGCTTGCCGACGTGACGCTCATGGACCAAACGACGATGACGCGCAATCTGCGCCTGATGGTCCGCGAGGGACTGATCGAGGTGTCGGCGCGCGGGGCGAAACGCGAGAAGAGCGTGCGGTTGACGCCGGCGGGCGAGCGCGCGCTGGCGAAGGCGGTGCCGGTGTGGCGCGCGATGCAGGAGCGGTTTCTGGGCTCGTTCGGCGCGGGCAAGTGGCGCGATCTGCGCCGCGAGCTGGAACTGGCGGCCGGCCTTGCCGTCGAGGCGAAGCGCGCGCCGAAACACACGCGCGCGGCGCGCCGTTAGAACTTGGTTTTGGAAGAGGGATTATCCCGATGTCGAAATATATGTTCGTGTTCCGCGGCGGGCCGATCATCCCGAACCGCCTGACGCCCACGGAGTTGCAGGGACATCTTCGCAAGTGGGCCGATTGGGTCGGCGTTCTGGCGAAGGAGGGCCACCATATCGGCGGCAATCCGCTTGAGAACGAGGGCCGCACCATTCGCGGCGCGGGGCGCACGGTGTGCGACGGCACGCAAGCGGGCCTGCGCGACGTGGTGACGGGCAACGTCATCATCGAAGCCTCGTCGATCGAAGCGGCGACGGAGTTGGCGATGGCGTGTCCGGTGTTCGACGTCGACGGCTCGGTCGAGGTGTGGCCGCTGCCCGCGGGCGAAGCCGGCGAGGCGCTTGCCGCCGCAGGCCAACGGGAAGAACCCGCGCGCCGGCGCGAGCTGGCTTAGCGCCACCGTCACTCCGCGGCGGGCAGTGCGGGGCCGTCTTTTTTCTTGTGGTGTTTGAAGCCGCCGGTGGCGCGGAGGAAGCGGCTGACGGCGCTGGCTTCGGAGAAGCCGAGGATGGGCGCGAGTTCGGCCAGCGTCATGCCGGGGCGCGGCAGGTGTTCGCGCACGAGCGACAAGCGCACGTCGTCGAGCACCTGCTGGAACGTGGTGCCGCGTTCGGCCAGGCGGCGCTGCAGCGTGCGGGGCGAGAGGCCCAAGAGTTTCGCGGCCCGCGCGGCGGCGGCGCCGTCGACGGCGAGCAGCGAGCGCAGCACGGGCCCTAAGCGCACGACGATGTCCTCGCGGCTTTCGCGTTCTTGAATTTCGGCGAGCGCCTTCAGAAGATCTTGGATGGCGGGGTTGTCGCGGTCGATCGGCTGGTCGAGGTCGGCGCGGCGCATGACGACCGCGTTCATCTCTTGACCGAAGCGGACGGGCGCGCGGAAGGCGCGGTGATAGGCGGCGGGGTCGGCTTCGCGGTCGTGTTCGAACAGAACCGTTTCGGGCCGCCAGGCGTCGCCGACGAACAACGTGCAGAGTCGCGCGCACAGGCCCAAGCACATCTCGATGTATTGCGCGGACGGGTACTTGCCCTGCGCGGCGAGACGCAAACGGCAGACATAGTTCGGACCTTCGGCGAGGAAGCTGTATTCGAGCGCCCTGTTGTGGGTGCTCAGGTGACGCGTGGTGATCGCCAGTGCTTCGGCGGTGGTGCCGCAATGGTTCGCGAGAAAGCCGATCGGCGCCAGCGCGCGCGGGTCGTCGCTGGTGGCGACCTTGAGACCGAAGTCGCGCCGGCCGCTGGCGCGCGCGGCGTAGGCGACGGCGTCGATCAGCGCGGACGATTCGATTACGGTCGTCGGGTGGCTGAACTGCGACGGGTCCAGATCGAGGTCGTCGAACAAGTCGGCGGCGGCAACGCCGTGTTTCTCAGCGAGTTCCACGATCACCGGTAAGAGCGAACTGCGCGCGAGCGGCATGGGTTCCCTTAATGAGGCGACGGCGGGTGGCGCAATTTGTCAACGATTCACGTTATCGGACTGATACATGTTCGCACTGTGCGGTGAAGCACAACTTGCCGGGCGATTGCTGCCGCGGCCTTTCGTGTGTGTCGGTACTGCGCCACTGTCAAATTTTACAGCGCGGTCAAACATTCGTTTGAGCGTGCTGTGCGTAGTCGAGGGCGCCTTATGAATTCTTCATCCCCGTCGCAAGAACAACGCTGCGCATGAGCATCGGCAATTCACCGGAAGAGATTCTTTTTCTGTCACAACGCGCGCACGAACTGATGCAGCGCCACAACGCGTTGCCGTCGCCCGAGAACTACGAGCTTTGGTATGCGTATGCGGGCCAGCGCAATGAGGCGTTGATCGCGGCGATGGACGAGGCGGTGCGGGCGGGCAAGGCCGCGGACCTCGATCATTCGCGGGTGTTGCACGCGCGCTTCTTCGCGGCGGGTTCCAGCGAGGTGCAGGAAGAGGTCGGCAACCAGCTGGCGGCGGAAATCGCAAAGCTTGCCCAGGTGCTGGAACACGCGGGGGCGGACACGGCGGCGTTCGGCCGTACACTGACGAATGTGGGCAGCGAGCTTGGCGGCGCGAAGCCCGACATCAAGACGATCCTGGAAAACGTGGCGGCGGCGACGCGCAGCATCGAAGCGCGCAACCGCATGCTGGAGGCGCAGCTGCAGGCGTCGGCCGGCGAAGTGTCGGCCTTGCGCGCGAAGATGGAGACGGTGCGCAAGGAGAGCCTGTCGGACGCGCTGACGGGTCTTGCGAACCGGCGCAGCTTTGACGAGCGCGTGCGCAAGGCGGCGGCGGAGGCGCGGCGGTCGTCGAAGCCGCTCAGTCTGTTGATCGGCGACGTCGATCATTTCAAACGCTTCAACGACAGCTATGGCCATGCGACGGGCGACCAGGTGCTGCGTCTGGTCGGGCAGTGCTTCAAAGCGAACGTGAAGGGGCGCGACACGGCGGCGCGATACGGCGGCGAAGAGTTCGTGGTCGTGCTGCCCGATACGGGCTTGGAACAGGCGGCGGTGGTGGCCGACCAGATTCGCACCAGCGTGGAATCGAAGAAGATCGTGAAGCGGTCGACGGGCGAGACGTTGGGGTCGATCACGCTGTCGCTGGGCGTTGCGGAGTGGGCGGCGGGCGACGAGATCGCCGATCTGATCAACCGCGCGGATGCGTGCCTCTATGCGGCCAAGCGCGCGGGGCGCAATCGCGTTCTGACGCAGGCGCAGTTGTCGGCGGCGCCGGCGCCCGGCGAGGCGCCTGCGGGGGCTCAGCGGTCGACGGCGAGCTTTGCGTTCGAATATGCGGTGCGGGCGCTGTGCCGGTCGGGCGAAGTGCCGCTGCGGTCGGAGATCGATCTGCGCCACTTCCATCGCTTTGCGCGCTGGCTGGTGATCGCCGACGTCGACGCCGAGGCGCGGCGGATTCCGATGCGGCTGGTGGGATCGGGCTTCTTCGAATTGTTCGGACGCGATCTGACGGACACGGACTATCTGTCGCTGACCGAACCTTCGGTGCGCGACAACGCGTTGGACAGCGTGATCGAGATGCTGCGCCGGCCGTGCGGACTGTGGCAGGTGACGCCGGCGGCGGCGGGCGGCGGGCGGGGGCCGGCGATGTTCGAGTACACGATCTTTCCGATCCACGACGACCGGCAGACGAAGGGGCAGCTGCTGGTGTATGTGAACCACGGCTATAACGACGCCACCGGCTTTCCCGCCACGCCGCGCGTGCAGACGGCGCAGGCGTGGTCGTGGCTTGACCTGGGCGTGGGCGTGCCGAAGGCGGCGTAAACCGTAGCGCGCGTTTCGTCTCACCGGTAAGCGCTTGCGCTGTGGCGCGGCCGTCGGGCTTGCTGGCGGCAGGGGGCGGTGGTGGACGGCGTTAGCGGTCTTGAGGTTTTGACATTCGTGCTGCGCGTGGCGCCAGCGGTGGTGCCGCTGGCCGCGACGCTGCTTGCCATCATCGTTTGGTACCGGCTGCTGTTCGTCGGGCGGGTGTTGCGCGCGCGGGGGCAGGCGCGGCTGGCGCTCTATAGCGACTTTGCCGTGGTGAGTTG